>NZ_JBSFPS010000274.1:0-13268 GCF_053588315.1 Streptosporangium sp. NPDC003464
GGGTGCATGGTCGTGGTGGTCATGCTGCGCTCCTGTTCTGGGTCTGGGTGGTGAGGGTGCAGTCCGGGTACGGCCGCTCCGGCGGGCCGGCCGGGCCGGTCACCGTCTGCTCCGGGTGCGGCCGTCCCGGGTGTGGCCGCTCCGCCGGGCCGGCCGGCGTCCGGTCCGGTCACCGTGCCCGTCCCCGGGCCCTGTCTGCGGTGCCGTCCGGCGGCCGGTACGGCGGGCGGCCCGGCGGCCGGGGTGCGTGCGCGGCGTCTGGCCAGGACGAGCGTCGCGGCGAGGACGAGCAGGAGCACCCCCGCGACCGGCGCGGTCTCCAGGGGGATCGCCGGCGTACCCGGGCGGGCGGCGGCCACGGCGCCGGGGGCGGGCGCCGGGCGGACCTCGATCCGCCCGGCTGCCTGCGGGACGGTCGCGTCCTCGCTGGAGGGAGTCCCCGCCAGGCCCGCCTCGCCGGAGGAGGTCCCGGTCAGGCGCTCCTTGACCTTGCGCGGCAGCCCGTATCCGACCACCTTGCTCTCGTCGCGCGTCTTGCGTCTCAGCCAGACCCCGTCGACGTTGCCCTCGATGGTGTGGATCGTTCCACCGTCGACCCGCTCGACGACGCCGACGTGGTCGATGCCCTTGATGTCCTTGCCGCCCGACCAGTCGAAGAAGACCAGCGCCCCCGGCTCCGGCTCCCCGGACCAGGCGCCCCGCGTCTCGAACCAGCGGGCGTGGGAGGGCGTCCAGGCGAACTGGCCGACGAAGTCCGCGACGCCGGCCTTGTCGGCGGCCCAGGCGATGACCATGTCGCACCAGGGGGCCGTCCTGTACTGGGGGTCCTGGACGACGCTGGTCGAATACCACTCGCCGAACGTGGTGTGCTGACCGGCCCGCTCCCGGTATCCGAGCTCCGGTTCCATGACTCTGAGCAGATCGTCACCGATCGGATCCATGGCCGCCCGCCACCCCGTCCACTCGCCTCCGCCCTTCTGTGAAGGGTGGTCACCGCCCGATAACGCTGGACTGTATTCACTGGAAAGGCGAAAAGTCGGGTTTTGCGATAGAAAGCCGGCTGGAGAGCCCGCCGGATACCGGATTCGATGATGGCGGTGAGCCGGGGCCTCCGATGCTCTACGATCGTTGGCCCCGCTCCGCGGGGGCGTGCGCTACGAGCCCTTGCGGCCGGAGCCGCGGGCGGAGGCCAGCCGGGCGGCCTGCTCGGCGCCGACCGCGGAGACCCGGCGGAGATAGTCGCCGATGACGGCGAGCTGCTCGTCGGTGAAGTCGTCCAGGGCCGTGAGGAACGCCTCGCCGGGGGTCTCCCAGGCGGCGTCCACCTCCGACACGGACCTGGGGGCCAGGGAGACCAGCGTCTTCCTGCGGTCGCCGGGGTCGCTCTGCCGGACCACCAGCCCGGCCCGGTCGAGCCGGTCCACCAGCCGGGTGGCCGACCCCGAGGTCAGGCCGGTCAGCCTGGCGATCTCTCCCGTGGTCAGCGGCTCCGCCTCCAGCGAGAGGAGGCTGAGACACTGCAGGTCGGTGGGATGGAGCCCGAGGTGCTCGGCGAGGGCCTGGTTGAACAGCGTGTAGGCGGCGTAGTGCCTGCGGCTGTCGGCGACCACCCGCTGGATCAGCCGGTCGCGGTCCTCGTTCGGCATGTGGCGGCCACCCCTCCGGATCCGGTCGCGCGGCGCGGTCCGGATGCGCGGCGCAGATGATGTGTTGCGCACAATATGTGTCGCCGATTCATTCTACGAGGGCGGCCCCCGCCGCACCCGTCACCGGCCGGACTGATGCAATCCAAGCGCTTGTTTGGTAAACAGTGACTCATGGCCGGAACCGTGGCCGACGTCTTCGCCCCCGCGAAGCTCGGGCCGATCACCCTGCGCAACCGCCTGATCAAGTCCGCCACTTTCGAGGGCCGGACCCCCGAGGCGCTGGTCTCCGACGATCTGATCGAGTTCCACCGCCGGACGGCCGCCGGCGGCGTGGGCATGACCACCGTCGCCTACTGCGCGGTCGCGCCCGAGGGGCGCACCGAGCGCCGGCAGATCTGGATGCGCCCGGAGGCCGTCCCCGGGCTGCGCCGGCTGGCGGCCGCCGTACACGCCGAGGGGGCGGCCGTCTCCGCGCAGATCGGCCACGCCGGTCCGGTGGCCAACCCGGCCTCCAACCGGCTCCCCGCGCTGGCCCCGACCCGGCGGTTCAACCCGATGGGCATGACCATGACCCGGGCGGCGACGAGGACGGACATCGAGCGTGTCGTGCGGGCGCACGCCGAGGCGGCGCTCCTCGCGGCGGAGTCGGGCTTCGACGCCGTCGAGATCCATCTGGGGCACAACTACCTGGTCAGCGCCTTCCTCAGCCCCCGGCTCAACCGCCGGGCCGACGGCTACGGCGGAAGCCTGGCCAACCGCGCCCGGATGGCCCGCGAGGTGGCCCGCGCCGTGCGCGAGGCCGTGGGCGACCGGATCGCGATCCTGGCCAAGCTCAACATGGACGACGGAGTACGCGGCGGCCTGGTGCCCGAGGAGAGCCTCCAGGTCGCGGCCTGGCTGGAGGAGGACGGCGGCCTCGACGCCATCGAGCTGACCGCGGGCAGCTCGCTGCTCAACCCGATGTACCTGTTCAAGGGGGAGGCCCCGCTCAGGGAGTTCGCCGGGGTCTTCCCCCGGCCGCAGCGGCTGGGCGTGCGGCTGCTGGGCCGCCGGTTCCTGCGGACCTACCCCTACCGGGAGACCTATCTCCTTGACGACGCCCGCCGCTTCCGGGCCGCCCTGCGCATGCCGCTGGTCCTGCTCGGCGGCATCACCGGCCGCCCGGCCATGGACCTGGCCATGCGGGAGGGCTTCCAGTTCGCGGCCATGGGCAGGGCGCTGCTCATGGAGCCCGACCTGCCGATCCGGATCCAGCGGGACCGGGCCACCGCCTCCCGGTGCATTCACTGCAACCGGTGCATGCCGACCATCTACACCGGCACGCGCTGCGTGCTGGCCGAGCCCTGAGGCGGCCGAGCGGACGCCGCCCGGTCGAATAGCATGTGATCGCACTTTTACGGCATGCGCGAGGGGCGGGATGGGTTTCCATGTTCGACGACAGGACGCAGGAGACCCTCCGCCGCCTTCTGGACCTGGCCGAGCACCCCTCGACCCCGCAGCCCGAACGGGCCCTGGCCGTCACGCGGATCCGGGCGCTCATCATGGTGCCCGAGGGCGACGCGCGCCGCGCCCCGGTGACCCCGGCGATGGACGCCGACATCCTCAAGAAGATCAGACCGCTGGCCCGGCGGGTCGACGAGGACCTGGTCAACGAGGTGCACGGCGACCTCTACGCCTTCAGCACCCGCTACCGGGTGATCGGCGAGGTCGCCGACGAGATGGCCCGCCTGCTCGAACGCTGGAGCGCCGTCGTCCCGGAGAAACGGCACCGGCACGAGGAGACGGTCCGGATCACGGCCTCGAAGCTCGCCTACCTCCTGGAGCGCCGCGACCTGTTCCGCAGGCCGAAGTGGAGCAACCGCACCAGGCCGAGGTGAGCCCCCGGGCGCGGGGATCCCGTGCCGGTGTGCCCGGCTCCGCTCACCGGCTCCGACCGGCCGCCGGGGAGGACCGCTCCCGTCCCGCGGGGTGGAGGGCGCCGGCGCGCGCGGCGGCGAGCGCGACCTGCGCCGCGTGGTCGGCGGTGGTCTCGTCGACGGGTTCGGCGGTGATCAGCAGCCGGAGGTAGATCGGCGCGATGAGGGTCTTGAGGAGCTCGGCGGGGTCGGTGCCGACAGGCAGCTCGCCGCGTTCGACGGCACGGGTGACGACCGGCTCCGCGCGCAGGAAGCGGTCGGCGAAGAAGCGGCGCTTGACGTCGCCGATCTCCGGCACGCGCGCGGCGTCCGAGAACATCGCGATCGTGACGGCCCGGTCGGCGGGGCTGGTCAGCATCCTGACGAGCGAACGCGCCAGCTCGCGCAGGTCCGTCTCGACGGCGTGGGTGTCGGGGATGGGGATGTCCGCCGCCACCTGCTCGGTCAGCGCGTCCAGGACGAGGGCCTCGCGGTCCTTCCAGCGCCGGTAGACCGTCGTCTTGTGGACGCCGGCCCGCTGCGCGACGTTGTCGACGGTCAGGCCGGCGTATCCCGTCTCGGCCAGCTCGGCGAGCGTCGCCGAGAGGACGGCGGCGCGCACCTTGGGGCCGCGCCCGATCGGTCGCTCCCGGCCTGCCGGTAGGGACTCCGGTTCCATCGCGCCTCCTGGCTGCTCCATCGCCGGCACCTGCCTGTCGCGCTCATATTAAAGCAACCAGGAGTTGCGATGATCGCCGCCTCACCGGCGGACCCGCCCCGTCCCGGCGTGGCCCCGGGACCCGGGACCGGACAGGACCGGACGCCCGCGCAGAGGCCGCGGCCCGGTCAGCGCGGAAGCTCGACCGACAGGTGCGGAGCCAGCGCCCGCAGGAAGTCCGCCGCGTCGAACATGGCGCCGGCCGAGGCCACGCCCGCCGTCCGCGTGTGCCCCGCCAGGATCCGCCGGACGGCCTCCACCGCCAGTGGCGCGGTGACCGCGTAGATGTCCTGGCCACGGGCCGTGGCGCGGCGCTCGGCGCCGTCGGCGCAGACCACGACGTCGACGACGAAGGTCTGGTCCGAACGCCCCAGGGCGTCGACCGCCTCCGGCTCCGGCGTGTCCTCCCCGGCCAGGTCCCTCGCGGCCTCGACGGTCATGTAGGTGCGGACTTCGGGCACGGCCAGGTGGCTGGGGACGGTGACGACATCCGCCATGGTGAACTCCGCGATCACCGTCCGTCGTCCCAGCGGCTCCGGAAAGAGCCAGTCCTGCTCGGACACCTTGTCGTCGTGATACTCCAGCGCGCCGTCCCTGAACCGCACCCGACGGCCCGAGCGACGCTGGTGGGACACCTGACCCGCCGCCCGGGTCCCCGCCGTGGGGTGCCAGCCGCTCAGCCCGTACGCGATGTGCACCGCGTCCGCGGCGGTCGACCTCCCCATGGTCGCGCTCACCAACAGGTCGCCCAGCCCACCGTAGAAAGCCATGGCCGGCACCACGGGTACGCCCGCCTTCCGAGCCGCTTCCGCGTGGTCGGCGAAGGTCGAAGCGTTCGCCTCGATCTCCGCCGCGACGTCGACGTACGGGATCCCCGCGCGCAAGGCCGCCTCGACCACGGGGCCCGCCGTCACCGCGAACGGTCCGGCGCAGTTGACGACCGCCGCCGCGCCGGCGAGGGCCCGGTCCAGGGAGCCCGGGTCGTCCACCGCGGCCGGCCGCACCGTCACCTCTCCCCATTCCTCGGCCAGTGCCTCCAACCGGGCGGCGTCACGGCCTGAGACGACAGGGGCGAAGCCGCGCCGGAGAAGCTCGGCGACGACGAAGCGCCCCGTGTGCCCTGTCGCTCCGTAGACCACCACTGCATCCGATGCACTCATGACTCTCCAGATCTCGATGTTCCGAGGAGCCACTCTGGCCGAACGGGGAAGGTGACCGTGAGAGTCCGGAACGACATCATCCATACACTTTCGGACATGCATACCATCGCGCTGGCGACCGCCGGTCACCTGCTCCACTTCGAGCTGGCAGTGGCCTACGAGATCTTCGGCACGCCCCCGGGCGAAGCCACGGGAGACTGGTACGAGGTACTGCTCTGCGGGCCCGGACCGGTGCGGATCGGCCCGTTCACGGTCGAGCCGGACCACGGGCTGGAGCGCTTGACCAGCGCCGACACCGTGATCGTGCCCGCGTGCGCGGACATCGACGATCCGCCGCCGCCGGAACTGCTCGAAGCCGTGCGCGCCGCCCACGAGTCGGGTGCCCGGGTCGCCTCTCTCTGCACCGGGGCGTTCGCACTCGGCGCGGCGGGCCTGCTGGACGGCCGGCGGGCCACCACGCACTGGGCTCACGCCGCGGAGCTGAGTGCCCGCCATCCGCGGGCCGTCGTGGACCCGGACGTGCTGTACACGGACAACGGCAGCGTGCTCACCGCCGCGGGGAAGGCCGCCGCCGTCGACCTCTGCATACACCTGATCCACCTCGACCACGGCGCCGCCGTCGCCAACTCGGTCGCCCGCCGCCTGGTCATGCCGCCGCACCGGCCCGGCGGCCAGGCCCAGTTCGTAGCCACGCCGATGCAGGTCACCGGCGACCACGTGCTCGTCGGCCTGCTCGCCTGGGTCCAGCAGCGGCTGGACCAGCCGCTGACGGTGACGGACATGGCGCGGAAGGCGAACATGAGCCCGCGCAACCTCGGACGGCAGTTCCAGGCCGTGACAGGACAGACACCGATCCAGTGGCTCCTGGCCCAGCGCGTACGCCGCGCCCAGGAGCTGCTGGAGGCGACCGACGAGAGCATCGAGGCGGTCGCCCTCGCCGCCGGCATGGGTACCGCCACGACACTTCGACGCCAGTTCAAGCGGATCGTCGGAGTCCCGCCTGACAGCTACCGGCGCTCGTTCCGCGGCGTGAGACCTGCCTGATCGGTACGGGCGCGGTGCCGCTGGAGTGCTAGGTCTTCGTGATGCGGACGGCGTCGGCGATGACGTAACCGCCGGTGGAGGTCCAGCGGCTCACCCCGACGACGTTGTAGGTGCCGGCCGAGAGGGTGAAGGTGCCCAGGACGCGCCACTGGCCGCCGCCGGCGCGCTGATCGACGTTGATCACCTGGTTGCCGCCGCCGGCCGCCACGATGAACGGCGTCGCGCTGTTGTAGCCGGCGTTCGCCGGATACCAGACCTCGATCCGGTAGCTGCCGGCGCTGGGGATCTGGGCCCGGAACCACGCCGGGTCGCTCGCCGCGACGGGGTCGGCGAACCGGTAGTCGGCACCGTGGCGCTGCGCTGAGAAGCTCGAGGTGCCCCAGCCGGAGCCGGCGGTGAAGCCGGCGTCGGCGTTGTCGACGACGACGCTGAACGGGCCGGTGGCCGCGACCACCTGGCCCGCGCTCGGCGCGCTCTCGTGGTGCGGCCGGTCCATGGCCGTCACGTAGTAGGTGTAGGTGCCCGTGGCCGCGGCGGTGGCGTCGGTGAAGGACGTCCCGCGGACCGTCCTGAGCAGGTTGCGGCCGTCGGCGAAGAAGCACGGGTCCGTCGTCTGGGCGCCGCCGACCCGGTAGACGGCGTAGGAGGTCGGGCTGCTCGACCCGCCGCGCTGCCACGACAGCGAGACCCCGCCGCCGGTCCGGACCGCCGAGGTGATCGACGGGCTGGGCGGTGCGGCCGCCGTGCCGTGGGCCGGTATCAGGGCGGGCCTGGAGTAGTGGTCGGCCACCATCTGGGAGACGGCGCCGATCCGGTCGGCCCGGACGTCCTTGGCGCTGAAGAAGATGTCGCCGGCCACCTCCGGGTGCTGGCGGTTGTAGCTCAGGTGCGCGGTGAGCTCGCCGGGCTGCTGCCAGGCCGCGTCCTGGCCGGCCGCCCCGGCCCGGTAGGCGGCCTGCCCGACGAGCAGTTGGACGCCGGTGTCCTTGACCGTCTCCGCCCACCAGGCGGTGAGCACCTTGTAGTCGGCGACGGCGTACCCGATGTGCCAGTAGATCTGCGGCGCGACGTAGTCGACCCAGCCCTGCTTGATCCACAGCCGGGTGTCGGCGTAGATGGCGTCGTAGGACTGCATGCCGGAGGTCCGCGAGCCGAGCGGGTCGGTGGCGGCGTTGCGCCAGATGCCGAACGGGCTGACGCCGAACCTGACCCAGGACTTGGCCGTGTGGATCCGCTGGTCCAGCTCCTTCACCAGCAGGTTGACGTTGTTGCGCCGCCAGTCGTGGATGTTGCCGAACCCCCCGCCGTACTGGGCGTAGGTGGACGCGTCCGCGATCGTCTCGCCGCTGACCGGATAGGGGTAGAAGTAGTCGTCGAGGTGCACGCCGTCGAGGTCGTAACGGGTGACGGCGTCCATGACGGCGCCCTCGATGAACTCGCGGACCGCGGGGATCCCCGGGTTGTAATAGAGCTTGCCGCCGTAGGCGAACCGCCAGCCGGGGTTCTGCCGCGCCGGGTGGTCGGCCACCAGCCGGGTGGGGTCGTCGTGGTTGGCGACGCGGTAGGGGTTGAACCACGCGTGGAACTCGATGTCGCGGGCGTGCGCCTCGCTCACCATGAAGGCCAGCGGGTCGTAGCCGGGATCGCCGCCCTGGGTGCCGGTCAGCCACTGTGACCACGGCTCGTGGGGCGAGGGCCAGAACGCGTCGGCCGTCGGCCTGACCTGCACGACGACGGCGTTCATGTTCTTCTGCACCGCCAGGTCCAGCCAGGCGCGGAACTCGGCCTGCTGCGCCGACACGCTCAGGCCGGTCCTGCTCGGCCAGTCGATGTTGGCCACGCTGGCGATCCACATCGCGCGGAGCTGGCGTTTGGGGGTCGCCGGATCGGTGGGGCAGGCGGCGAGGGCGCCGGCCGTACCGCCCGCGGGGGTGGCCGCGGCGGCGCCGGCCGCCGGCACGGGCGCGACGGCGCCGGTGAGCGCGGTGAGAACGAGGACGATGGCTGCTGCGGCAATACGACCGATGGTGACGGGCCGACACGTCGAGCCCGCTCGATACGTCGTCACAGAAGGAAAGCTTCAGTGCTTTCCGGCAAAAGTGCAATAGTCTTCACGCCGGCCGGATCCGGGCCGCCGTCCCGGCCCGGAGGCGAGGGCGGAAATTTTCATCCAACTCATCAGTAATGTCAATTATCGACATATGTCATGAAACGCCCTTACTGTGCAGCCGTTGGCACCCCCCGATCGAGGAGCGACCATGACGTTCGCCCGGACCCGATTAGCCGCCATCACCACCTGTCTCCTCACCGCCCTGCTGGTCCTCGCCGGCCGCCCGGCGAGCGCCGCTCCGGCCGACCCCCTGGCCGACGCGTTCGCCCGCGCGGCCGCCGCCTACGACGTCCCGCGCGACCTGCTCGTCGCGCTCGCCTACGCCGAGACCCACCTCGACGGGCACGGCGGCAAGCCGAGCGCGAGCGGCGGCTACGGGGTCATGCACCTGGTCAGCAACCCGACCACCCACACTCTGGAGAAGGCGGCCGAGCTCACCGGCGAAGCGGTCAAGAAGCTGCGCACGGACGAGGCGGCCAACGTCCTCGGCGGCGCCGCGGTGCTGCGCTCCCTCGCCGACGGGCTCGGACTCGACGAGGCCGCCCGCAAGGACGCCGGGCGGTGGTACCAGGCCGTGGCCGAGTACGGCAACGCCTCGACCCCCGAGGTCGCCCGGCTGTACGCCGACGCCGTCTACGACCTGCTCGGCAGGGGCATCCAGGCGGCCGGGGTGCAGGTCGCCCCGCAGGAGGTGCAGGCCGACCGGGGCGCCTACGCCCAGGCCCGCGACCTGAGCGCCCAGGCCGCCGGCCCCGACTACCCCAACGCGAGCTGGGTGGCCGCCAGCTCCTCCAACTACACCGCCTCCAGCCGTCCGTCGAGCTACGCGATCGACCGGGTCGTCATCCACGTGACCCAGGGCTCCTACGCCGGCACGATCTCCTGGTTCCAGAACCCCAGCGCGAGCGTCTCGGCGCACTACGTCGTCCGCTCCTCCGACGGCGCCGTCACGCAGATGGTGCGCGACAAAGACGTCGCCTGGCACGCCGGGAACTGGAGCTACAACACCAGGTCCATCGGGATCGAGCACGAGGGCTACGTCAGCGACGCCTCCTGGTTCACCGACGCGATGTACCGCGCCTCGGCGGCGCTGACCCGTTCCATCTGCGACAAGTACGGCATCCCCAAGGACCGCACCCACATCATCGGGCACAACCAGGTGCCGGGCGCCACCCACACCGACCCGGGCCAGTACTGGGACTGGAACAAGTACATGCAGTACGTGACCGGCGGAGGCGGCACCTCCTGGTCCGTCACCGTCGACAACACCACCGCGGGCAAGTTCACGGCCAGCGCGAACTGGGGCACCTCCACCTACTCCGGCCAGCGGTACGGCACGGACTACCGCTTCGCCGACCCGGTGGCGGCCAGCGACCCGGCCTGGTACCGGGCGGCCATCCCCAGCGCGGGCACCTACCGCGTGGAGGCCTGGTACCCGGCCGACCCCGGCTACAACAGCTCCGCGCCGTACATCGTCGCCACCTCCGGCGGCAACCAGACGGTCTACGTCGACCAGCGCTCCGGCGGCGGAGGCTGGCGCAACATCGGCACCTTCTCGCTCAACGCCGGTGACTACAACGTCGTCGGCGTGAGCCGCTGGACCTCCGGTGTCGGCTACGTCATCGCCGACGCCGTGCGGATCACGCGGCTCTGATTCACGACCACAGCCCGCGCCCTGCTCGGGGGCGCGGGCCCCGCCACGGCCCTCCGCCCCATGGCGGAGCGGCCGTGGCCGTCCTGTGACCGAGGCGACCGCGGCCCGTCCGGCGCTCGACCGGGCGGCGCCCCTTCCGCGTCCGCGCTGACTTTACTCGACTCTTTACACGCCTTGACTGTTACTGTAGGTTTCTGGTCAGTCACTCAACGCGTTCAAAGAATGGAGTTGAGCCACATGCCGGACAACGGCACCGAGCGTCTGCCCGATCCACGGGTGGCGTTCGCGGACACCACAGCGGCCGATACGGGCGAGGTGAGCGCGCGCGTGGGGACGGCGGATCGGATCGCCGTCGCCGCGGGGGCCGACGATCACCTGCCGCCCCTGGCCGACCAGGCGATCGACGACAGGCCGCTGGCCCAGCGGTTCACGGAACCGGAGGAGTAGAGCATGGAGCTGCACTTCCGTAACCGCTACACCTCCAAGGTGTGGGTCGCGATCATGTTCTACAGCCCCGACGGCTGCCGTGACTACGGCCAGTGGGGCACCCGGGGCTGGTGGGCGATCGACCCGGGCGGCGAGGCCCACGTGCTCAACACCAACAACCGCTACGCCGCGTTCTACGCCGAGGCCGCCAACGGGGCCGTCTGGACCGGCCCCTACGGCCCGATCTACGTCTACCAGACCGCGTTCGACTCCTGCCTCAACATCGGCAGCACCGCGGCGAGGACCGTCGGCACCCGCCTGGTCGACATGAACGGCTACTCCCGCTACTACGTCAACCTCACTCCCTGACAGACGCCCCGCACGCGGCCCCCCTCGCCGCCCGACGCACGCCTCCGCACGCGGCCCCCCTCGCCGCCCGACGCACGCCTCCGCACGCGGACCCCCTCGCCGCCTGACGCGGACATCCCCACTCGCGGACTCCCTCGCCGCCTGGCCCGGAGGGGCCACCCCCGGCCCCTCCGCCCTGAACCTCCCGCCTCCTCAAAACGCCCTTGGGGCCTGAGCTTCCGGTGTCCTGAGCGTCCCGGACGCCTGGACGCCCCACGCGCCCGCGGGCATCCCCGGAACGGGACGCCTCCACCCGCCGTAGGGGTGGAGGCGTCCTCTGCCGTGTCCCGCCGGTCCCGGCCCGGCCGCGCTCAGTCCCACTCGTGCAGGGCGAAGGGCCGGCCGGCCGCGACGGCGCGCAGGGCCGCCGCCGGATAGTCGACGGTGTCCTCGGGGATCGCCTCCAGGGGGTGCCAGGCGATCTCGCTGCACCTGTCGGGTCCGGCGTTGTACGGCTCGCCGCTCCAGCGGGCGGCGGCGAAGAAGAGCCCGACCCGTTCGGGCGCCCGGTGCATGGCGTGGACGAAGACGAGGTCGTCCGGCTCGACGGTGACGCCCACCTCCTCGCGGGCCTCGCGGGCCGCGGCGGCCACCGCGGACTCGCCCTCCTCCAGATGGCCGCTGGGCAGGTGCCACAGGCCGTCGGCGTATCCGGTGCCGGACCGGCGGCCGAGGAGCACGGCGCCGTCGCGGGCGAAGACGACGTGGACGTCGACGATGACGCGGAAGCGGGCCTTCCTCACCTGGTGGGGGAGGGGTCCTCCGCGCCGGTCGAGCGCCTGGGCCCACTTGGCGGCGACGGCCGCCACCTGGACCAGCTCGGTGCGCAGGGCGTCCGGGTCGGTCTCGGCGAAGGCTTCGAGCACCTCCTCCTGGAGGATGTGCCGCCAGGTGAGCCGGCCCTCGCGGGCCGCGGCGGCGACGTCCTCCTTGGCCTCCTCGGCCGCCGCCGCGCCCTCCCGGCCGGTGCCGTCGGCGAGGTCCTGGATGCCCCACATGGCGTCCTGGGCCACCCGCTCGGCGGCGACGTCGGCGAGCACCTTCGCCAGCGAGCCGGGCACTCCGTAGTCACCGTCGGATGTCATCAAGGGTTCCTCTCGTCGGTTCCGCAAGCCGTACGGTAGCCCGGACGGTCCGGCGCGTGGGCTACGTGACCACCTCCGAGATGGCGGACTCGGTCGCCGTCCGGGAGCTGATCGGCGAGCTGCGGGCCCACTGCGCCAGGCGGTCCGCCGTCGCGGACTGAGCCCCTCAGCGCCGGGGCGACGGCCAGGCGTTGGGGCGGCAGCCGTACAGCGACTTGGTCTGCTGGAGCATGACCGGGGCCCGCCGGCCCGGCCCCGGGCAGGGCTCGTGGCCGTGGCCGAGACCGTGGCCGACCTCGTGGTTGATGACGTATTCACGGTAGGAGGCGACGTCGCGGCCGTAACCGCGCACGCCGCTGTTCCACCGCACCGCGTTGATGACCGCCCGCCCGCCGTTCCAGCACGACAGCATGCCCATGGTGATCAGGGGCCGGCACCGCCGGTCGGTCATCGCGGGGCTGGACAGCGACACCCTGATCTTCACCGGGCCGCGCTCCACCCGCTGGAACCGGAACCCCCAGCTCCGCCGGTCGTTGAGGATCCGGTGCACCTCGTCGGCGAACTCGTGCGCGTCGAACGGCAGGCCGTGCTCGACCTCGACCATGTACCGGATCACCTTGCCCGTGCGGCCCGCGGGTGGGCGGGCGCCGCCGGGGGCGACGACGTAGCGGCCGCCGGCCGATCCCGGCACCGTCATCCTCGGCGGCTGCCGCCGCCCGTTGGCCAGCAGGAACGTCTGCTCGGGCGCCGGTGACGCCGACGGCTCCGGCGGCGGGGTGGGCGTCACCGAGACCTCGGGCAGGGGGGCCGCCGGCGGTGCGGACCGGTTGGGGTCCGCCGCGGTCCCGCCGGGGTCCGGCGCGAAGTGACCACTCAGCAAGGCACTGCTCCCGACCAGCAGCGAAGCTGAAATACTCAGGGCAAGAACCCACACAACGGATTTAAGGTCACAACGCTTTACGTTCCTGAACATAGGCCGTAAACCTTATTACCTCCATCGCTGTTGTCCGATCGGGTCGGGAGGCCGGGCCGGAGCGGTCGTGATCAGGCGTCGTGACAGCGGATCGCCGGCCGATCTCCACGTCGCCGGTGCCGGACGGCGACGGAAGGGGACATCATGAC
>NZ_JBSFPS010000275.1:0-13226 GCF_053588315.1 Streptosporangium sp. NPDC003464
ATCCAATCGGTGCTGACCGGCTAGTGAGCTGGTTCGGAGTTGCGGCGTCACCACATGAGTCGCGTTTCGCCCCGCCGTGACGGCGGGGGGCGTCAGGAGCCGGGCGGATCCGCCCGGAGGCCGGGGCCGGGTCAGGCCGCCGAGGTGTCCTTGGCCTGAGCCCGCAGGGCGCGGCTGACGCCGTCGGCGCCCTCCAGGAGCAGACGCTTGAGGGCGTGCGGCGGCTGCTCGGCGGAGATGAAGTCCTGGGTCCGGGCGACGGTCTCCGGGGAGATGGCCAGGGCCGGGTAGCAGCCGTTGGCGAAGCTCTGGGCGCTGTCGAAGGTCCAGGTCTTCCAGATCCGGCCGATCTCCTTGAAGTATTCCGTGGCGTACGGCTCAAGCAGGTCCGGGTGGTGCGGGTCCATGAAGCCGAGGACCGTCGAGCGGAGCAGGGCGCCGCTCAGCTTGCCCTCGATGATGACGCCCCAGGCCTTCGCCTTGCCCTCGGCCGTCGGGATCGCCGCGCGGGAGAGCGCGGCGGAGCGCTCGCCGGTGGCGGTGGCGTCGCGCAGGAGCTCCTCGGCGATGTCCTCCTCGCCGAGCACGCCGCCGGAGACCAGGGACTGGATCAGCGTCCAGCGCAGGTCGGTGTCCACGGTCAGCCCGTCGAGCACCTCCGAGCCGTCCAGCAGGCCCTTGACGAATGCCAGGTCCTCGGCGGAGGTCGCCACGGCGGACAGGGCGTTGACGTAGGCGAGCTGGTGGTCGGAGCCCGGCTCGGCCCCGGCGACGAGGGAGCGCAGGGCGGAGGCCAGCAGGGCCAGGCCCTCGGCCCGCCAGGCCGGGTCGGCGTACTGCTGGACGGCCAGGCGGGCCTGGCGGAGCACCGTCTGCGCGACGGTGATGTCCTTGACCGACGCGATGCCGGAGATGACCAGGGCGACGTAGTCGCGGGTGGACATCTCGGCGTCGCGGGTCATGTCCCAGGCGGCCGACCAGCACAGGGCACGGGGCAGGGACTCGGTGAACCTGGCGATGCCGCCGTTCACCAGCGTCTGCAGCGAACGCTCGTCGAGCCGGACCTTGGCGTAGGTCAGGTCGTCGTCGTTGATCAGGATCAGGTCCGGCTGGACCTCGCCGACCAGCTCGGCCACCGCCGTACGTGCCCCGACCACGTCGAGCTCGACCCGCTTGGTGCGGACCAGGGCGTCGCCCTGCAGGGAGTACAGGCCGATGGCGACGCGGTGCGAGCGCAGCGTCGGGTAGTCGGCCGGGGCCTCCTGCAGGACGTTGAACTCGAGGAAGCGGCCCTCGGGGTCGGTGGTGAACGACGGGCGCAGCGTGTTGACCCAGGCGGTCTCCAGCCACTCCTTGGACCAGGAGGACAGGTCGCGGCCGGAGGTGCGCTCCAGCGCGCCGAGCAGGTCGGCGAGCGTGGTGTTGCCCCAGGCGTGCTCGTTGAAGTAGTCGCGGACGCCGGCCAGGAAGTTGTCCAGGCCCACGTAGGCGACGAGCTGCTTGAGCACCGAGGCGCCCTTGGCGTAGGTGATGCCGTCGAAGTTGACCTCGACCGCGTGCATGTCGACGATGTCGGCGGCGATCGGGTGGGTCGAGGGCAGCTGGTCCTGGCGGTAGGCCCAGGCCTTCTCCACGTTGGCGAAGGTCGTCCACGCGCCCTGGCCCCAGCGGGTGGCCTCGGCCTGGCAGAGCACCGAGGCGTAGGTGGCGAACGACTCGTTCAGCCACAGGTCGTCCCACCAGCGCATGGTGACCAGGTCGCCGAACCACATGTGCGCCATCTCGTGCAGGATCGTCTCGGCGCGGCGCTCGATGATCGCGTCGGTGACGCGGGAGCGGAAGACGTAGTCCTCCAGGAAGGTCACGCAGCCGGCGTTCTCCATCGCGCCCGCGTTGAACTCGGGCACGAAGAGCTGGTCGTACTTGCCGAACGGGTAGCGGACGCCGAAGATCTTGTGGAAGAAGTCGAACCCCTGCCGGGTGATCTCGAAGAGGTTGTCGGCGTCGAGGTGCTCGGCGAGCGAGGCCCGGCAGTAGAGGCCCAGCGGGATGCCGTCGTGCTCGGAGGTCACCTTGTGGTAGGGGCCGGCGCACAGGGCGGTGATGTAGGTGGACATCACCGGCGTGGCGGGGAAGTGCCAGCGCTTGGCGGCCTGGAGCGCGCCGTGGCGGCCGTGGTGCTCCTCCAGCTCCTCGGCGGAGTCGGGCGCCGCGTTGGAGATGACCTCCCAGTAGGAGGGCGCGAGCACGGTCAGCTCGAAGGTGGCCTTCAGGTCGGGCTGGTCGAAGCAGGCGTACATCCGGTGGGCGTCGGCCGTCTCGAACTGGCTGTGCAGGTAGACGTTCTTGTCGACCGGGTCGACGAAGCGGTGCAGGCCCTCGCCGGTGCGCGTGTAGGAGCAGTCGGCGTCGACGCGCAGTTCGTTGGTCTCGGCCAGGCCCGGCAGCGGCAGCCGGCCGGTCTCCAGGTCGTAGCTGCTCACGTCGAGCTCGGTGCCGTTCAGGACGGCCTTGCGCACCTTGGCGCCGGCCAGGTCGATGAACGTCTCCGCACCCGCCTGAGCGCTGGTGAACCGGACCGTGGTGACGCTCTCGAAGCGCTCCTCACCCTCGGTCAGGTCGAGCTCCACCGCGTATGACTGCACACTGAGCAGACGCGCGCGCTCACGGGCCTCGTCACGGGTCAGATTGCCTGCCACTACCGCTCCCTCGTCACAACTTCCCCCGCTCCGTTGCGAAGGGATGCCTGAATCCTGCCATGTGAGGCAGAGGATCGCCGCCCCGGAGGCCGAGGGACGAGCCGACCGCTCCGTTCGAGGATAAAGCCGCTCGTCAACGTAATAATCCCTACGTGGAATAGGAAACTCGGTCCCACAGGTTGTCGCCGACGACAGGCTTCCCGATCAGAGAGCTGAGAGATGACTGAGCGCACCCCGGTCGACCTGTGGTTCGACCCCTTCTGCCCGTACGCGTGGATGACCTCCCGGTGGCTGCTGGAAGTCGAGAAGCTGCGGCCCATCGAGCCGCGCTGGCACATCATGAGCCTCAACGTGCTCAACGAGGACAAGGAAGTGCCCGAGGGCTACCGTGAGATGATCGCCAAGGCCATCGGCCCGGTCCGCGTGGTCACCGCCGTGCAGGAGAAATACGACTCCGAGACGGTGGGCCGGCTCTACACCGAGCTCGGCACCCGCTTCCACAACCAGGGCAGGCTCAAGGAGCTCGACAGGCTCCGCGAGACCGTCGAGGAGGCGCTGGAGGCCGCGGGTCTGGACCGGGAGTTCGCCGACGCGATGGACTCCGAGGAGTTCGACGAGGCCCTGCGCGCCTCGCACGACGACGGCATCGGACGGGTCGGCCAGGAGGTCGGCACCCCGGTTATCTCGGTGGAGGGCGTCTCCTTCTTCGGCCCGGTCATCTCGCCCGCGCCCAAGGGCGAGGAGGCGGCCAAGCTCTGGGACGGCGTCCGCCTGGTGGCCGGCATCGACGGCTTCTTCGAGATCAAGCGCTCCCGCACCCGCCAGCCGATCTTCGACTGACCCGCGGACCCGCGGCCACCGTACCTGGCCGTCCGGATAAGCGCGGAGAATCACTTCTCCGCGCTTATCCGGATATTACGAATTTTTATACATCTCGATAATCCATCGGTCACAACCCCGCCCCGCCGTACTCTGCCCGTGCAGAGCGCGATCCGATGTCCGTCACGGCAGTGGATCGCATCCGGCCAAATTGCGATCTTCATGCGATTGCGCAGGTATTCCGTGACCTTACGGGCTCTCGCCTTATGACGGTCGGCACGCAAGGATGAGAGCCATGCGTCACCTTTATCTGAACGGAGCTTGGCGGGCATCGGCGTCGGGCGAGAGCATCGACGTCGTCAACCCCGCGACCGAGGAGACGATCGACAGGGTCCCGGCGGGCTCGCCCGCCGACGTCGAGGCCGCCGTCGCCGCCGCCCGCGCGGCCCTGCCCGGGTGGTCGAGCACGGCCCCGGCCGAACGGGGCAAGGTCCTCAACGCGGCGGCCGAGCTGATACGAGAACGCTCCGACCAGATAGCCAGGATCATCACCACGGACATGGGCGCGCCCTACAACGTGGCGCTGAAGGTGCAGACGCTGATGCCCGCCGGGGTGCTGGCCTCCTACGGCCAGCTGGCCGAGACCTACGACTTCGAGGGCGGGCGGGTCGGCAACTCCCGCATCTTCCGGGAGCCGGCCGGTGTGGTCGCCGCCATCACGCCGTGGAACTACCCGCTCCACCAGATCGTGTGCAAGGTGGCCCCGGCGCTCGCCGCTGGCTGCACGGTGGTGCTCAAGCCCAGCGAGGTGGCGCCGCTGGCGGCCTTCGCGCTGGCCGGGATCTTCGACGAGGTCGGGCTGCCCGCCGGGGTGTTCAACATGGTGAGCGGTTACGGCCCGGTGGTGGGCGAGGCCCTGGTCACCCACCCCGACGTGGACATGGTGTCGTTCACCGGTTCCACCCGGGCGGGGCGGCGGGTCGCCTCGCTCGCGGCCGAGACGGTCAAGCGGGTGGCCCTGGAGCTCGGCGGCAAGTCGGCCAGCCTGGTGCTGCCGGACGCCGACCTGCCCACGGCGGTCAAGGTGACCGTGGCCAACGCCTTCCTCAACTCGGGCCAGACCTGCTCGGCCTGGACACGCATGATCGTCCACCGCGACCAGTACGACGACGCCGTCCGGCTCGCCGTCGAGGCGACGGGGAAATACCCTCTCGGCGACCCCTTCGACGAGCTCACCCGCCTCGGCCCGCTGGTCTCCGCCGCCCAGCGCGACCGGGTCGTCCGCTACATCAACCGGGGTCAGGAAGAGGGCGCCCGGCTGGTCGCCGGAGGCGCCGACCGGCCCCTGGACCGGGGCTTCTACGTGGAGCCCACGGTGTTCGCCGGGGTGGAGCCGGGGATGGTGATCGAGCAGGAGGAGATCTTCGGCCCGGTCCTGACGATCATCCCCTACACCCGCGGCGAGGACGAGGCCGTCACCATCGCCAACGGCACGCCGTACGGCCTGGCCGGCGCGGTGTGGGCGGGCGGGGAGGAGCGCGCGGTCGCCGTCGCCAGGCGGCTGCGCACCGGCCAGGTGTCCGTCAACGGCGGCCAGTTCAATCCCCGCGCCCCCTTCGGGGGCTACAAGCAGTCGGGGCTGGGGCGCGAGCTGGGCGAGTTCGGACTTGAGGAGTATCTGGAGATCAAGTCGGTCCAGCTCTGACCTGGTCCGGCTCTGGCCTGGTCGGCCCTGATCCGGTCCGGGCCTGACCTGGCCCGGTGCTGGGCCGGTGCGGCCCGATGGGCCGGTCCCGGGCCGGCGCCTCGCGCGGGCGTCGCCGCGCCGGCCCGCGGTGCCCCCGGCCCGCCAGGACAGGGCCGTCCAGGGCCGTCGTCGCCGTTCCCCGCGGGTCTGTCGGCATCACCGTTCAAAGGCCGCCGCCTTTTCTCCGAGATTGCCTATCCGCCCGGGGAGGGTTGTCCTTACCGGAGGTTCTGGGTAAACCCGTCCTATGGGAAGCCTCGCCCCTCCGCAAGAAGGCCTCGCCCCCTCCGAAAGGCGCCGAATGAGATCGGGCACCAAGCGTCTGAGCGCGTTCGACCTGGTGATCGCCGCAGGGGGACTGGTGCTGGTGCTGCTCGCCGGGCAGAACCTCGGACCGGCGCTGGCCGCGCTCCGCGGCGAGGGCACCTGGGGCACCTTCACCGCCCAGCGGGTCGAGTGCGTCCAGCACCCCGGCCACGAGCAGTGCACCTGGCTGGGTGACTTCCGGGCCGGCGGAGAGGCGCGCCAGGGGATCGCCTTCTACGGCGCCGACCGGGAGGCGTTCACCCCCGGCCAGACGGTGCGGGCCTTCGACACCGGCCGCCGGGGCCACGTCTACGGCCCCGGCGGCTCCAACGAGTGGATCATGGTCGTGCTGCTCCTCGTGGCTGGCCTCGGCCTGGCGGCCAGGCCCCTGCTCCGCCTGCGCCGCCGCGCAGCGAGGGACGCCGGGGCAACGGGGACCGAGGAGGTCGCGGGAGGCTGAAGGGCGTGGCCCCACCGTCCCGGCCGGGGAGCCCGCGCTCGGTCAGGGGGCCTGCAGGAGGACCTTCCTGGCGGCGTCCTTGGCGAGACGGTCGACGTAGAGCATCCCGTCGAGGTGGTCGGTCTCGTGCTGGAAACAGCGCGCCAGCAGGCCGCGGGCCTTGACCTGGACCGGCCGGCCCAGGCGGTCGGAGCCGCGGACGGTGACCCCGGCGGCCCGGGGGGTCCTGGCGTAGATGGGGGTGCCGGTCTCGCGGCCGGGGACCGACAGGCACCCCTCCTCGTCGACGACCTCCGCGCCGTCGTCGACCGTCAGCACGGGGTTGATCAGGTGGCCCTTGCGGTTGCTGCAGTCGTAGACGAAGACCCGCTTCGACACGCCGATCTGCGGGCCGGCCAGGCCGACCCCCTGAGCGGCGTACATCGCGTCGAACATCTCGTCGATCAGGCGGCGCAGATCGCGGTCGAAATCGACGATCGGCTCGGCGGGCGTGCGCAGGACCGGATCCCCGACCACTCGGATGTCACGCATGGGGACTCTCTCTTGTAAGGGTTCGGATGGCTAAGCGGTCATTACTCTAGTCGGGGTGGGGGTCGAGCCGGCCACATACACCTGCGAAACTGGGCGGGTGCGCGTCTACATCGGTGCCGACCATGCCGGCTATGAGCTCAAGAACCACCTCGTCTCCTGGCTGAAGGAGCACGGCCACGAGGTCACGGACTGTGGCCCGTCCGTCTACGACCCGGAGGACGACTACCCGCCGTTCGTGCTGCGCGCGGCCGAGGGCGTCGCCGAGGACCCAGGCAGCCTGGGAGTCGTCATCGGCGGTTCGGGCAACGGCGAGCAGATCGCGGCCAACAAGGTGCGCGGCATCCGCGCCGCCCTGGCCTGGAGCGAGGAGACCGCAGAGCTCGCCCGCGAGCACAACAACGCCAACGTGGTCAGCGTCGGCGCGCGGATGCACACGGAGGAGGAGGCGACCCGGTTCGTCGAGATCTTCCTCGGCACCGCCTACTCGGGCGCCGAGCGGCACAACCGCCGGATCGCGCAGCTCACCTCGTACGAGACCATCGGCCAGCTCCCGCCGCTGCCGTAGCCCCGCCCGCCCGGCCCGTGGGGGGCCGGGCGTGCGCCCGCCCGCCCGTCACGGGCGGGCGGATCCGTCACCCGCGGTCTCTCGTCCGGTCCTACCCGCGGTCTCTCACCCGCCGCTACCCGTGCTCGCTCACTTGCGGCGCGGCTGCTCCTTGCGCCCGGGCTCCCGGCGCGGCGTCTCGTCGCGCAGCGGCCGCCGGTCGGCGGCCTCCTGCTGCTCCTGGGAGGGCCGGGAGACATCCCGCGCCCGCATCGCGGTGACCGCGCCGATCTGCAAGCTCTGCAGTGCCATGCGGCCACCATAACCCGCGCGGCGCGGGCGTGCCCGGCCCGCTCAGAAGATCAGACCGGCCCAGGGCGCGGGGTCCCACGACATCGCCACCGACAGCTCCCGTACGGCTCCCGCCCGGAACTCGTGCACCACCCCGGCCGCCTGCAGCGCCGCGAGCGGACGGCCGCCCAGGTAGGCCGCGCCCAGCGCGGTGACCGGGAGTGCCAGGTCCGCAGGGTCGTCGGTCGGCACGCAGCGGGCGCCGGAGGTGTCGGCCGACAACCGCCAGCGGCGGGCGTTCCACGGGCAGACCGCGTCCTCGACCTCGATCACCACGTCCACGGGCGCCGAGTAGCGGCGCGCGGGCAGCGCGCGCTCGACGTCCACGAGGCGGACCCACAGGTCGTCCAGCCATCCGGCGTTGAGGTGGCGCGGTTCGGCCAGCAGGTGGATCAGCGGGTCGTCGACCGGCCGCTGCCAGACCTTGACCCGCGCGATCAGGTCGCGGTCCAGGACGTGCCGCCAGAGCAGGGCGTAGGCGGCCGGATCGAGGCCGAACAGCTCCTTGAGCCGCAGCTCGCCGTCCGGCACGTCATGCTCGGTGACGCTCTGCTTGAGCCGGAAGATCGCGTAACCGCGGGGGCCCCCGTCGTCCTCGACGACCACCGCGCGCAGCGGTCCGTAGCCTCCCTGGTCGGTCTCGTGGTCCGACAGCACCGCGTCCCAGCGCGCGGGAGTGCGGGCGTAGAGTCCCGGACGGCTGTCGAGCACGGCCTCGAAGACCTTCTCGAAGACGGCCCTGGCCTCGGCGGGCTTGACCACGCGCAGCCGCAGCGCGGGGTCGGTCGGGGCGTGCCGTCCGAAGGCCGAGCCGTGTGTGGGGATGTTGAAGAAGAGGTTGTCGGCGGCCCTGCCGTACCCGAAGCGGCCGTAGATCGCCGCCTCGGAGGCGTAGAGCGCGGCGACCGCCTCGCCCCGCTCGCGCAGGTCGGCGAGCTGGCGGCCCATCAACGCGGACAGGATCCCTCTGCGGCGGTGCGAGGGCAGCACGCTGACCGCGGTGATGCCGCCGACCGGGATCGGTCCACCGGGCACCGTCATTGTGAAACTGCACACAGCGGTGGCGCCCACGAGCAGGCCGTCCTCGAAGGCCCCCAGCGAGCGGTCCAGCTCGGCGTTGCTCCGGAACAGCTCCACCCGGTGCGGGGGGAGGGTGTTGCCGAATGCCTCTTCGTCGACGGCGATCCAGTCGAGCCACTCGTTCTCGGTGATCGGGCGCAGGGTAAGACTCATTTTTCCTACGGTAGAGGGGGACAAACCGTTCCGGCTATTCAATATCCGCCCTTAATG
This sequence comes from Streptosporangium sp. NPDC003464, assembly GCF_053588315.1. Lineage (NCBI taxonomy): Bacteria > Bacillati > Actinomycetota > Actinomycetes > Streptosporangiales > Streptosporangiaceae > Streptosporangium > Streptosporangium sp. NPDC003464. The sequence goes on from NZ_JBSFPS010000275.1 coordinate 8,748, forward strand.
ATCAAGGCATTGGTCAAGTGGGCTGCCCAAATGGGGGATAGCCCGATACAGTCAAACGCATCATGAGTTCTCGCCCGGTGCCACTGATCCCTCCGGGGCTCCGTGCGTTCTTGGTGCGGGTCCCCCTTCTCGTGCCCATTGTGCGGTTCCTGCGCCGTGGGCCGCTGGCCCGTGACCGCAACCTGCTCATCACGCTCATCGCGCTGTCCCTGGTGCTCGGCGCCCTGGCCGCCCGGGTCTCCACGGAGTGGTTCTCCCCGGCGCTCATGATCCCGATCACCCTCGTCGGCGGGCTCCAGCTCCGGCTGCGCAGCCTGGCCAAGCTGCTGTGCGCGGTGGCCGCGGCCCTGCTCTACATCGGCATCGTGCGAGGGGTGGGGCAGATCGGCCCGGGCCTGCTGGTCACCTTCGGCTTCACCACCGTGCTGGCGGGGCTGATGGCCCGCACCCGGGGCAAGCTGGGCGTGCAGGGCCTGCGCGGCGACGCGATGCTGCTGGAGCTGCGCGACCGCCTCAAGAACCAGAGCGAGCTGCCCGCGCTGCCCAAGGACTGGGACTCGCGGGTGGTGCTCAAGCAGGCCGGCGGCTCCTCCTTCGGCGGCGACTTCCTGGTCTCCCTGCGCGAGGGCGACATGGTGGAGCTCGCCCTCGTCGACGTGTCCGGAAAGGGCGTCGACGCGGGCACCAGGGCCCTGATGCTGTCGGGGACCTTCGGCGGCCTGCTCGGCTCGGTCGACGACTTCCTGGCCGCCTGCAACACCTACCTGCACCGCCAGCGCGAGGCCGAGGGCTTCGTCACGGCCGTCCACGTGCGGCTCAACCTCGCCACCGGCGAATACGTGATCACCTCGGCCGGTCATCCGCCGGTGGTCAAGTTCGAGGCGGGCACCGGCACCTGGCGGGTCTCGCCCGCCAAGGGCGTGGTCCTGGGCATCGTCCCCGACCTGCACTGCGAGCCCGACCGGGGGACGCTCCGCAAGGGCGAGGCCCTCATGCTCTACACCGACGGGCTGATCGAGCAGCCCGGCCGCGACATCGACGCGGGCCTCGACCGGCTGCTGGGGGAGGCCGAGCGGCTGCTGCCCTCCGGGTTCCGCCACGGCGCCCGCAACCTGGTCACCTCGATGTCGGCGGGGCACAACGACGACTGCGCCCTGATCCTCATCTGGCGCCCCTGAGCGCCGCGCCCCGATGTCACAGCCGTCCGGAGCGTCGGCCGTCCGCGGCGTCACAGCCACCCGGAGTCGCTGGCGATCCGCACGGCGTCGAGGCGGTTGCGGGCGTGGGTCTTGCACATGATCCGCGACATGTGGTTCCGGACCGTTCCCACCGACAGGAAGAGCTGGTCGGCGATCTCGTTGGAGCGCGCCCCCTGGGCGGCCAGCCGGAGCACGTCCAGCTCCCGGCGGGTCAGCGGGTTCTCGGCCGCTTCCAGGGCGGCCACCGCGAGCTCCGAGTCCACCGCCCGGCGGCCCGCCGCGACCCGGCGGACGCCGTCGGCGAGCTGCTCGGGCGCCACGTCCAGGCTCATGAACCCGAGCGCGTGGACGGCGAAGGCCCGGCGGACCTGGCCGGGGTTGGGGTGGCGCGACAGCAGCAGGACCCGGCAGCCGGGGACGTCGCCGTGCAGCCGGAGCGCCGCGGCGAACCCGTCGACGCCGGGGAGGTCCAGATCGACGACCGCCACCTCGGGTCCGTGCTCCAGGGCGGAGGGGACGACCTCTTCTCCGCTGCCCACGTCGGAGACGACCTTCAGGTCCGCCTCACACTGCAGCGACGCCACCAGGCCGCGCCGGACCAGGGGAAGGTGCTCGGCCACCAGGATCCCGATCAAGGTTCTCCTCTGCCCATTGTCGAAGGGTGATCAAATGATCGCTCAACGTTAACAAAGTGTCTCCATTCGGCACAGCATGTGCAAGTGGCTCGATCTAGAAGGCCCGCTTTCGAGGGCCCTGGCTCCGGGCACTTGGGCTAATCTCTTATGGGGCATTGTCGGTAAATCCGTGACCGGGGGTATGAACCTGTGAGCTGGCTCTTCGTGATCGGGATCATCGTCTTCCTCGTGGGGTTGATGGTGTCGATCGGGCTGCACGAGATCGGTCACCTGGTGCCGGCGAAGTTGTTCGGCGTCAAAGTCACGCAATACATGATCGGCTTCGGTCCGACCATGTGGTCGCGGCGCAAGGGCGAGACCGAATACGGCGTGAAGTGGATCCCGCTCGGCGGCTACATCCGGATGATCGGCATGCTGCCGCCCCGGCCCACCGACGATCCCAACAAGGTGCGCTCGGTCTCCACCGGGCCGTGGCAGGGCCTGATCGAGAACGCCCGAGAGGTCGCGCTGGAGGAGGTCCGGCCGGGCGACGAGGACCGGGTCTTCTACCGCAAGCCCTGGTGGCAGAAGGTCATCATCATGAGCGGCGGCCCGGCGATGAACTTCGTGCTGGCGTTCATCCTCTTCGCCGTCGTCATCATGGGCTTCGGCGTCCCGGTGCTCAAGCCGGTCGTGTCGGGGATGACCAAGTGCGTCATCCCCTACAGCGAGTCGCTGAAGCCGGGCCGCACGTGCACCGAGTCCGACCCGCCCACGCCGGCGGCGCAGGCGGGAGTCAAGCCCGGCGACAAGATCGTCGCGTTCAACGGGGTGCCGGTCTCCTCCTGGGAGGAGGCCACCAAGAAGATCCGGGCCAACGGGGCCGGGCCCATCACCCTCGGCATCGTGCGCGACGGCAGGCCGCAGACGCTGAACGTCACCCTGATCTCCCAGGACCGGCCGGCGGTCGACGACCCGAAGAAGATCGAGAAGAACGTCGGCTTCCTCGGTGTCGCGCCCACGCAGGTCATGGAGAAGCAGAGCCTCGGCTACGTGGTCGGCCACATGGTGGAGCTCACCGGCAGGGTCGCCGAGTCGCTGCTCAACCTGCCGCAGAAGATGATCGGCGTCTGGAACGCCGCCTTCTCCGGTGAGGAACGCGACCCCAACGGCCCGGTCGGCGTGGTCGGCGCGGGCCGGATCGGCGGCGAGATCGCCGCCTCCGCCGCCCCCACCGAGAACAAGCTCGTCGCCCTGCTGAGCCTGCTCGCCGGGTTCAACCTGGCCATCGGCGTGTTCAACCTCATCCCCCTGCTCCCGCTCGACGGCGGCCACATCGCGGGCGGTCTCTGGGAGGGGCTCAAGCGGGCCTTCGCCCGGGTGACCCGCAGGCCCGAGCCGGCGCACGTGGACATCGCCAAGGTGCTCCCGCTGACCTACGCGCTGGCCTTCACGATGATCATCCTGTTCGGCCTGCTCCTGTACGCGGACCTGGTGAACCCGGTCCGCCTCGCCGGCTGACCCGTCGGGCCACGGCGGTCTGGGAGGTGGCGGTGCTCGCCGCTAGGGTTGTTCCGTGAAGGACGGGACGCCGGGGGCGGCGATCGACGTGGCACTGTTCCGGCTGCGCCGCATCTGGGCGCGGCCGCTGCGCGCGCGCAAGCTCGGAGATCCGCAGCGGCCGGTGCAGCTGTCCAACGTGATGGTCGTGCACGCCGTGCACAAGCTGAGCCTGGACGTGCCCGAGGTGACCGTCGGCGCCGTCGCGGAGCAGCTGGACATCGACCCCTCCACGGCCAGCAGGCTGGTCAACGACGCGATCGGCGCGGGGTTCGTGGAGCGCGAGGCGTCCGAGGTCGACGCCCGGCGGGCCCGCCTGGTGCTCAGCGAGCGCGGGCGGCGGGTGCTGGAGGTGGTCGTCCACTACCGGCGCACCTACCTGGACGGGCTGATCGCCGACTGGGACGAGGCGGACCGTGAGGCCTTCGCCCGGCTGATCACCCGCTTCGCCGAGGCGGCCGTGGCCCACCCGGCCGACCTGGCCAACCTCGACCAGGTGATCGCCGAGGTGATCGAGGAGCCCACTACTCTCCGGTGACGCCGTCGAGCTGCTCGCGGATGATGTCTGCGTGACCGTTGTGCCGGGCATACTCCTCGATCATGTGGATGAGGATCCAGCGCAGCGAGACGTTCTCCCCGCCGCGCTGCTGCTTGCCCACGGTGTCCACGGGCAGTTCCGCGCAGAGCGCGCGGGCGTGGTCGACCTCGGCCCGCCAGCGGGCGAACGCCTCCTCGGCCGAGGCGGTCTCCACCAGGTCGAAGTCGCCGTCGGGGTCCCGGTCGGACCAGTAGATCCCCGGGGTGCCCTCGCCGTTGAGGATGTTGCGGAACCAGTGGCGCTCGACGTCGGTCAGGTGGCGGACCAGGCCCAGCAGGGAGAGCGTGGACGGTGTCGAGGGGCGCAGGCGGAGCTGCTCCTGCGACAGCCCGGCGCACTTCACGGCCAGGGTCTCCCGGTGCCAGTCCAGCCACGAGTGCAGCATGGGGGTCTCGTCGGCGATATAGGGAGGATCAATACGGCTGTCGGTCATGAGACCTCATGATGCCGATACGCCCGGGTAGCTGTCATGTCGTCCAGCCGCGACCCGGCCGCGCTGCCGCGGCAG
>NZ_JBSFPS010000276.1:0-13199 GCF_053588315.1 Streptosporangium sp. NPDC003464
GTCGCGACGGCGATCCGCCTGCCACGGCGCCCGCGCCGGCGCGGGCGCGCCTCCCCCGCGGCCGCCCGGCCCGGCCGGTCCTCCGGATTCTCCACGGCGGCTTCACCCGTCACTGGTCCGCTCCGCCGCCCGAACCACCCGGACCACCCGAACCGCCCGGACCGCCCGGACCGCCCGGACCGCCGCTGAAGATGCTCTCGCACTGCTTCTGGGCCTGGGGGAAGTCCGGGTCCTCACCGATCTCTCTGTCGATCCTGATCCCGCGCTGGCCCGCCGGCGGGTCGGCGAACTTCTCCACGCCGTTCTCACGCATGCACGCGGCGAACTTGCGGCCTCTCTCCTCCATCTCGGGGTCGGCCTGCGCGGAGCCGTCCGCCTGCGGGTTGTACTGCCGGCAGGCCTCCATGGCCTTGTCCATGGTCGCCTTGTCGACGTCCTTGCCCACCTTGAGCATGATGCCCTTGCCCGGCACCGGGTCCTCCATGTCGATGCCGTTCTCACGCATGCACTGCGCGAACTTCACCCCCATCTCGTCCCGGTCCAGGTCCGTGGCGGCGGCGGCGCCGCTGTCGCCTTTCTTCGCACCGCCGGCCGAGGCCACCTTGCCGCCGCCGTCGTCGGCCGAGCCGCATCCGGTCAGGGGCAGGGTCAGCGCCAGCAGCAGTGCCGCCAGCGTGTCGCGGGTCCGTGGTCGCATCGCGTCGTCTCCTCCGTCCGTGGCCGGACCGCTTCCGGCCCGACGGGAGGTGATACAACGCGACACCGTGTTTCCCCGGCGTTTCCGCCCTCACCGGAAACGATCACTAACGGCGAGGAAACACCCCGATCGGCGACCATTGCCCGGGGACCACCCCGCGCCGATCCGCGGGGCGGCCCCGCCCATGGAGCCATGGAGAGGGGGACGGCAGATGCGGGTGCTGGTGGTGGAGGACGAGCCGCTGCTCGCCGGGGCGATCGCGGAGTGGCTGCGGGAGGAGGTCCACGCGGTCGACGTGGCGTACGACGGCGCGGCGGCGCTGGAGCGGGCGGGCGTCAACGACTACGACGTGGTCGTCCTCGACCGGGACCTGCCCGCCGTACACGGCGACGAGGTCTGCCGCGAGCTGGTCGAGGCCGGGTCGGCGGCGCGGGTGCTGATGCTCACCGCCGCCGCCGAGGTCACCGACCGCGTGAGCGGCCTGTCGCTCGGCGCCGACGACTATCTCACCAAGCCCTTCGCCTTCCCCGAGCTGGCCGCCCGCGTCCAGGCGCTGGGGCGGCGCTCGCGCCCGGCCGCGCCGCCGGTGCTGCGCCGCGCGGGCATCACCCTGGACCCGGCACGCCGCGAGGTGTTCCGCGACGGCCGCTACGTGCCGCTGTCGAAGAAGGAGTTCGCCGTCCTCGCCGAGCTACTGCGCGCCGACGGGGCCGTGGTCCCCACCGAGCGCCTGCTGGAGAAGGCGTGGGACGAGCACGCCGACCCGTTCACCGGAGCCGTCCGGCTCGCCGTCCTCAAGCTGCGCCGCAAGCTCGGCGCCCCGCCGGTCGTCGAGACCGTCACGGGAGTGGGATACCGGATCCCGTGAACGTGCCGAGGCTGTTGCCGCACCGCATCACCCTGCGGGCCCGGCTGACCCTGCTCTACGGCGGCCTGTTCATCGTCGCCGGGCTGGTGCTGCTCGGCACCACGTACGCGCTGTTCAACCAGCAGCTCACCCGCTCGGGGCTGAAGCTCATCACCCGTGAGGCGCCTGCCGGCATCTCCCTTCCGGCCGGCGCGCCGCCGAGGGACCAGACGTACGCCCTCGGTGACGACGGCAACATACTCACCGGGGCCGACGCCGAGAGCTGGATGAGGAAGCAGCAGGACACCCTGCACGAGGCCGCGACCACCTCGCTGCTCACCCTGGGCGGGATCGTCTTCGTCATCGTCGGCGGCGCCGCGACCGGCTTCGGCTGGCTGGTCGCCGGCCGGGTGCTGGCCCCGCTGCACCGGGTCACCGACACCGCCCGGCGGATCGCCGCGGCCCCGGCGGCCGGCCGGGGACTGCACGAGCGCATCGCGCTGCGCGGCCCGGACGACGAGGTCAAGGATCTCGCCGACACCTTCGACATCATGGTCGAGCGGCTCGACGGGTCCTTCGACGGGCAGCGCCGCTTCGTCGCCAACGCCTCCCACGAGCTGCGCACCCCGCTGACCGTGGGCCGTGCGCTGGTCGAGCTGGCCATGCACCGCCGGTCGGCCTCCGAGGACGTCAAACAGCTGGGCGAGAGCCTGCTGGAGATCAACTCCCGGCACGAGCGGCTGATCGCCGGGCTGCTGCTGCTGGCCGGGTCGGAGAACGAGATCACCGAGCGGCTCCCGGTCGACCTGGCCGACGTGGTCGGTCATGTGGTCGCGCAGACCGCCCCGGAGGCGGAGCGGGCCGGGGTCACCGTGCACGAGCGGGCGGGCGAGGCGCTCACCTCCGGTGACGCGCTCCTGCTGGAGAGGCTGGTGCACAACCTGGTGGAGAACGGCGTCCGGCACAACACCGGCGGCGGCTGGGTGCGCGTCGCCAGCCGTACCCGGGACGACGGCCGGGTCGAGGTGGAGGTGGGCAACACCGGGCCGGTGGTGCCGCCGTACGAGATCCCGGCGCTCTTCGAGCCGTTCCGCCGGCTGGGCGCCGACCGCCTGGTCACCGCCAAGGGCGCCGGACTCGGCCTGTCCATCGCGCGCTCCGTCGCCCAAGCCCACGGCGGCGAGGTCACCGCCCGCCCGCGCGACGGCGGTGGCCTGACGGTGACCGTCACCCTGCCCGCCTGCCCCGACGAGGCCCCGGCGGGATGGGCGTGAGACGGCCAGGTGGCCGCCCTCACCCGGAGGTCCCGTCCGGCGCGGACTCCCGCACGGCGGACCCCGGCGCGGGCTTCGCCGCGGCGGACCCCGGCGCGGGCTCCCGCGCGGGAGACCTGGCCAGCCGCCTGCCGAGGCGCTGGGCGGGGGCCTCGATCAGGCGGTGGGTCAGGTAGCCGAGCGGCACCAGGATGAGGAAGTACAGCGGAAGGCTGGGACTCACCCGCAGCAGGAGCGGGTGCAGCAGGTAGAGGGAGAAGCTGATCACCCCGAGGTGGGCGAGCCCGCGCGGGAACGGCCTGTGCCGCAGCGCGAACGCCGCCGCGAAGAAACCGGCGGCCAGCAGGATCGCCGGCGCCCAGCCGGGGTCGTCCTTGGCGAAGACCCCGCAGGCCAGGACCGTCAGCACGGCGGCGACGGCGGTGCGCCACCGGACCGTCCCCTGCTCGGCGCGGTACACGGCCGTGCCGGCGAACATCGTGGCCAGGATGATCAACCCCTGCCACGCCCCGATCCGGCTGCCCAGGATCACCAGCGCCAGGCCGAGGAGGCCGCCCGCCACCGCGGCGGCCGCGCGCACCCCGCCGCGCGCCCACGCCGACACGGCGATGACCACGACGACCGCGACGCCGAGGAGCGCGGCGGCCAGGTCGGCGCGGCCGCCGATCACCGGGCCCGGCGCCAGGAGGCCGAGGAGCACGGCCAGCAGCGCCAGGACGACCGCGGTCGTGGCCGACCGGTGCGCCTGCCGTACGGTGAACAGCCCGGCCGCCAGCAGGTAGAACGCCATCTCGTAGGAGAGCGTCCACATCACGTTGATGACGGCGGGCACGCCGAGCAGCTCCTGCAGCATCGTCACGTTCCCGAGCACGGCCAGGGGCAGGGGACGCAGGCCCAGACCGGGATGGAGGGCGAACACGCCGACGTACGCGAGCAGGAGCGCCAGGCCGAGCGCGGCCAGCAGCAGGGGGAGGAGGCGGAAGGCCCGGCCGATCCAGAAGGCCCGCAGGTCACCGCGCCGCTCCAGGGAGGCGGGGATGATATAGCCGCTGACCAGGAAGAACACGAAGACGCCCCAGGTGCCGACGTCGATCCTGCGGTCCACCTCGGCCCAGATGCCGGGGATGAAGGTCCAGGCGGAATGGTGCAGCGCGACGGCCAGCGCGGCGGGTCCGCGCAGGGCGTCCAGCCAGGCCAGCCGGGAGGGAGTCGGGGCCATTCGCCCGACTTTAGGGGATGCGCACCGGTCCCCGGACCTCACCTCGCCTGCGACACCGCCGGCGCCGTCGGCCGTGTGGAGCGCGGCCGGCGACCGCGCCGCCGTCGAGAGTCCTCAGCGGGTCTCAGGCCAGATAGCGGCCGTACCAGTCGAGGACACGCCGGTATGCCTGGGCGGCGGCCGCGGCGTTGTACCGCTGGCCGGTGTCGTTGAAGAAGGCGTGGTCGACGCCGGGGAAGGTGACGATCTCATACTTCAGACCCGCCTTTCTCAGCCCGGCCTCCGCTCTGGCGCGGGTGGCGTTGACGCGGTCGTCCTGCCCGGCGTAGATCCCGAGGACGGCGGCCCTGGCACCGGTGAAGTCGGCGTTCTCCGGCAGCGGGCCGTAGAACGGAACGGCCGCCGCCAGGCGCGGCTCGTCCGAGGAGAGCAGCAGCCAGACCATGCCTCCGCCGAAGCAGAAGCCGACGGCGCCGAGCTTCCTGCCGGGGGCGCGCCGCTCCAGCTCGTCCAGGGCGGCCTTCATGTCCGCGGCGAAACGGTCCTCCGGGACGCGGCCCAGGGCCGCGATGGCCTGCGCCGGGTCGCCTAAGGACGCGGTCCCGCCCTCCCGGGAGAGCAGGTCGGGGGCGAGCGAGGAGTAACCACTGGCCGCCAGGCGCCCGGCCACCGATCTGATGTGGTCGTTGAGCCCGCGGTTCTCGTGGATGACCAGCACCACGCCCCGTGGGTCCGCAGCCGCCGCCCAGGCGCCCTGGAGAGTGACCCCCGCCTCGGGCCCCGGAAAGGTGATCGCCTCGGTGGCCAGCGGGGAGGGACCGGCGGGAGAGGCGGGGGCCGATGACGTGGCGACGGCGGTCGCGGCGCTCTCCCGGCCGGCTCCGCAGGCCGCGAGCAGGGCGCTGGCCGCGGGCAGCGCCAGCCCCAGAAGGGTCAGGCGGCGCAGCGCCTCGCGACGCGGGATGAGTCCGTCGGCGTGGTCGACCGCGACCTCTTCCGCGAGATATCGGTGGAAGGGTGTCATCACTCCACGGTAGGAAGCGGCGATGAAAGGCAGGGCAAACCCGAGTGCCGTCCGTGCTTCCGAGACCCGCCGGCGGCCGGGGCCGCCTGCCGCCCGGAACGGTGTCAGCGCACGTCAGCCCCGGCTTCAGCGCGGCGAGGAATGACCTGGCACGCGCCGGACGGGGTCCGAAGGACCGCCCGCCGTCTCACACGCCGGGTGATGGGGCGAAGGACCACCCGCCGTCTCACGCGCCGGGCGGTGGGGCGACCGAGGAGCGCACAACGAGGCGTGAGCGGAGCGTGTGCATCTCGCGGCGGGGCTCGGCCCCCTCGAAGGTGTCGAGGAGCACCTCCGCCGCCTTCGCGCCGAGCTGGTGCACGGGTTGTTCGATCATCGTCAGGGGCGGCTCCATGACCGCCGCCCACGAGCTGTCGTCGAAACCGATCAGCGCGATGTCGCGCGGGCAGGAGAGCCCCGCCGCCCGCAGGGCGCGCAGGGCTCCCGTCACCGCGTCGGTCTCGGTGCAGAACACCGCGGTCATCCGGTCGGGGAGGGCGAGCATGCGGGCGACCTCCTGGGTCGCCCGCTCCTCGGTCTTGCGTCCGACCATCACCAGCTCGGGATCGAAGGGGATGCGCGCGTCGTCGAGCGCGTCGAGATATCCGCGCAGCCGCTCTCCGTCGGTCCACAGGTTGCGGGACGCCTCCGTCAGCAGTCCGCGCCGGGTCGCGGGCGCCTCCGCCGCGGGCGGCCCCCACACGAACCCGACGCGGCGGTGCCCGGCCGCGATGAGCATCTCGACCGCTTCCCGCGCCGCGTCGCGGTTGTCGATGACGACCGCGTCGAGATCGAGCGACGCGATCGCGCGGTCGACGAGCACGACGGGGATGCCCCGGTCCATCGCCGCCCTGATGTGCGCGACCTCGCCGCGGTCGACCGCGGCCGAGGCGATGATGACGCCGTCGACGCGCTTGTCGATGAGCACGTTCGTCGCCGCGACCTCCTCGTCGAGATCCTCGTACGTGCTCAGCACGATCGTGTCGAAGCCCCGGGCACGGGAGGTGTCGGAGATGCCGCGCACCACGCCGGCGAAGAAGGGGTTGCCGATGTCGGCGACGATCACCCCCAGGGTGTGGCTCACCCCCGTCGACATGCTGCGGGCCAGCGCGTTCGTGCGGTAGCCGAGCTTCGCGGCCGCCGCGAGCACCCGCTCCCGCAGCTCCGGACTGACGTACCCATACCCGCCGAGCGTGCGGGCCGCGGTCGCGCGGCCGACACCGGCCTCGGCGGCCACCTCGGAGATCGTCGGCCGCCCCGCCGCCTGGCCCCGGTCAGCTGGCATGGATCGCGTCCCTCATTTCTCGCGTTCGGAGGCTCGCCACATGCTAGCCACGGCCGGCCGCCCGGCGGGTCGGCCGTGGCCGAACGCGCCCTCGACGAAGCACTGCCCGTAGGCCGCCTCCGCGCCCTCGTGCAGAGCACGCTCGATCATGTGATGCCCCGGCGGGCTGTCGGCGGACCAGCCGCCGCGCAGCAGCGAGACCACGAACCCGGCGAGGAAGGCGTCACCGCAGCCCATCGTGTCGATGATCTCCTGCGGGTCCTCCACCCGGCGCGCCGGGGTCGTGACGGTGACGCGGCCGTCGTGGGCGATCGCTCCGTCCACACCACGGGTGGCGAGCGCGAGCCGCGCGCCCCGCCGTACGGCCTCCCCCAGGAGCGCGCGCGTGGCGGTCGCGTCGAGGTGGGAGCAGGACAGCAGCACCAGGTCGGCGTGCGGGCAGACGCGGTCGAGGTAGGAGGGGGTGCGGAACTCCTCCTCGCTGGAGAGGTCGAAGCTCACCAGCGTGTCGAGCGCGGCGAGCTTCGGCAGTTCGCCCTCGCTGCCGGAGTACACGCTCGAATGCACCAGATCGAAGGACGACACGTACCCGAGCAGCCCGACGTCGAGCACGAGCGGCTCCCGCACCGTGACCCCGCCGCCGTTCCAGCCGAGGAAGACGCGGTCGCCGTCGTCGACGCGCAGAGTGGAGACGCCGCTCTCCCCGGCCCGCACGGCACAGCGGTCGACGGCGACCCCCTGGGCGGCGATCGACTCCCTCAGGAAGCGGCCGAGGTCGTCGTCGCCGAAGACCCCCAGGTAGCCGGCTCCGAGACCGAGGCGGCGGGCGTAGACGGCGACGTTCACGCTGTTGCCGCCCGGGTAGTCGACGCCGCGGTCGACGAACCGGTCGACGATGTTGTCGCCGAAGCCGAGGACTCTCATAGGTTTCTCCTGTGCGCAGGCCCGTGGTTTCTCCTGGGCGCGGGGCGCCACGGAGCGGGGGCCGGGGAGGGCGCGCGGGCGCCGGGCGTGGCACACCGGCGTACGCGGACGGTCGATCTGTGGCATGCGTGACAGCATCGCTACACGCGGACGGCCGATCTGTGGCATGCGTGACAGCATCGCTACACGCGGACGGCCGATCTGTGGCATGCGTGACGGCGCCGCCGTACGCGGGCGGCCGCTTGCGGCACGTGCGAGGGGTGGCCGCCGGAGGCCGCACGTGGGGCGCCCCCGCCCGGGCGACCGTCCGGGCGGGGGCCGGGACTCAGTAGTCCATGACGCGGTAGTAGCGGCGCAGGTCGAGCGAGTGGTCGCGCACCCTCTCAAGGTGCTTGCTGACGCGGCCCATCACGGTGTCGAGCACGAGCGGCGCGAGGAGGCCGCGGAACTCCGGGCTGATCCCCTTGAGCGGGTAGTCGCGCGTGTCGAAGACGGTGACGTCCTTCGAGACGCGCCTGGCGAAGGCCTCGGCGCGGTCGGTGAGGGGGCGCGTCTCGTCCTCACCCTGGAAGACGATCACACTCGTGTCCTCTTCGAGCAGTTCGAGGGAGCCGTGGAAGAACTCGGCGCTGTGCACCCTGGTGGTGCGCAGCCACTGCATCTCCTCAAGGATGCACATGGAGTACAGGTAGGTGAACCCCCACAGGTTCCCGCCGCCGATGAGGAAGTGGTAGTCGGTGTCCTTGTGGGCCTCGGCGAAGGCGGCCGCCGCGGGCTCGGCCTGCTCGGCCACCTCGACGAGGATCCGCGGGAGGTCGGCGGCCTCGTCGGCGAATTTCTCGTAGCCGTCGAACTCGCCCCTCCGCCAGAGCAGCCGGCCCATGAAGAGCAGTAGCTGCGGGTCGAAGGGCCAGGTCTTCGGCTCCGTGATGAGCGCGGCGTCGACGTTCTGGGCGATGGGCGAGTCGGGGTAGCCGGTGAAGCCGATCGTGTAGGCGCCCTTGGACCTGCAGTAGTCGATGGCGCGGATGCTGTCGTCGGTGGTGCCCGAGACCGAGGTGAAGACCGCCACCGAGCGTCCGCCGAGGGCCGCGTCGCCCGAGACGAGCAGCTCCGCCGCGATCGCGGCGCGCACGTCGAGGGTGGAGCCGCGCCGGGCGAGGTGCTCGTACGGCCACATCTGGGCGTAGGTGCCGCCGGCACCGATGAGGAAGAGGTTGTCGAACCCCTCGTCCACGAGCCGATCGACGAGCTCCTCGATCTGGGGGCGCAATGCCACCGCGCTCGCCATCTGCGAGAGGAATTCCGGCTCGTTGAATCCGAGCATCTTCGCGTCCTTTCGGGAATGCTTGCGGCCGGCGCCGCCCTGCGGCCTGATACCGGTATCACGCGGGGATCACGCTGGCACAGGAAGCGTGATCCCGTCAACACCGCAGCCGACGACGGCCGGTCAACACGCTCTGACTTGGTTTTATGTAACAGGACAGCGTCATGTCCGGGCACGGAAAATAAGATCTTGATTTCAGGTCTGGTACCGGTATCAGTTCATCTGTACAGTCAGCCGACACCAAGCGGTTCGTGTCGGAGAAACCCCCACGGCGGATCTGAGGTGCCACAGCACCGGCGGTCCCCTCTCCCCCGAGAGAAAGGAAGCCCATGCGCCCTCGCGCACTGACGACGTTCGCGGCACTCGCCGGGGCCCCGGTGCTCGCCCTCGCCGGCTGTTCCGGCGGGACGGCGGCCGCCCCCGCGGCCGACGTCACCGCCGGAGTGGAGTTCTCCGGAACTCTGAGCATCCTCACCAAGTTCGCCGGCGACCCCCTCAGCCCCTACTTCGAAGGTCTGGCCGCCGACTACGAGCGGATGCACCCCGGGGTGAAGGTCGAGCTCATCCAGGAGACCGACCAGAGCATCAAGGACAAGACCAAGACCCTGACCGCCTCGGACGCCCTCCCCGACATCTACTTCACCTGGACCGGCAACTGGGCGGAGAACTTCGTACGCGGTGGCCGCGCGGCCGACCTCACCAAGGTGATCGGCCCCGACACCCCGTGGGGGAAGACCTTCAGCAAGGCGTCGCTGTCCGCCTTCGCCTACGACGGCAAGTACTACGGGATCCCCCTCTACAACAACGGCAAGTTCATGGGCTACAACAAGGCCGCGTTCGCCAAGGCCGGGGTCAAGGCGCCCACCACCTTCGAGGAGCTCATCGGCAGCTGCACCGCGCTGCGCAAGGCGGGGTACGAGCCCGTCGCCTTCGGCAACAAGGACGGCTGGCCCGCCCTGCACTACCTGCAGCAGCTGTCGGCCTACAACGTGCCGGGCGCCACCCTCCAGGCCGACTTCCACCCCGCGACGGCCAAGCTCGACCACCCCGGCTACCTCACCGCGCTCAAGCAGTTCAAGACCCTCGTCGACGAGTGCACCGACACCGGCAGCGGCACCAACGGCGTGCTCTACACCTCGGCGCAGGAGGCGTTCGCCAGCGGCAAGGCGGCGATGTACTACCAGGAGGTCCTCGAATTCGACAACGCGACCGCCGGCCGGGGACTCACCGCCGAGAACTTCGGCATCTTCCCGCTGCCGGTCCCCACGGCCGCCGGCGGCGACCCCAAGGTGATCGAGGGGGCGCCCGAGGGATACCTCGTCAACGCCAGGTCGCCGCGCGCGGCGCTCGCCGTCGACTTCATGAAGTTCGCCACGGGCCTGGAGAACGCCAAGAAGCTCTCCGCGCCGCCGTACGGCCAGCCCAGCACGGTCATCGGCGCCGTCACGCCCGAGACGTCGAGCAAGGCCGTGTTCGAGGGCATCGAGGCGGTCAACCGCGCGCCGCAGCTGGCCAGCTGGCTCGACATGGTGACGGTGCCCGAGGTCGCCGACGCCTGGCTGGCCGGTGGGGAGGCCCTCATCAGCGGTGGCACGACCCCCGAGAAGGTGCTCGAAAGCGTGCGCCGGGCCTCGGCATCGGCCAAGTAGCCCGCGCGGCCGAAGGAGAGCATGCCGGTGCGCACCATCTTTCACAGGGCACTCGGGCTCGCGTGGGTGATCCCCGCACTCGCGCTGGTCGGGGTGTTCGTCTACCTGCCGCTCGTGCAGAACTTCGGGTTCAGCACGCTCAAGTGGGACATCTACAGCGGGAGCCAGGAATACATCGGGCTTGAGAACTACCGCAAGCTCCTCGACGACCCGGTCTTCTGGTCGTCGTTCGGCAACAACCTGCTGTACGCGGTGGTCTCGATCGTGTTCCAGGTGTTCGGCGCGCTCCTGCTCGCCGCGCTCATCGAGAGCATCCGCAGCGAGCGGTGGCGGCGCGGTCTCCGGGCGGTCTACTTCATCCCTTCGGCGATCTCGCTGACCGTCGCGGGCCTGCTCTTCTACTTCATCTACGAGCCCAACCTGGGCCTGCTCAACCACGCGCTCGAAGCGGTGGGGCTCGGGCAGTTCGGCCAGTCATGGCTGGGCCAGGAGAGCACCGCGATGTTCGCGATCATCGCGATGAGCCAGTGGCAGGGCTTCGGCTACTCCACCCTGCTGTTCGCCGTCGCGATCCAGCGCATCCCCTCGGAGATCTACGGCGCGGCGGCCATCGACGGCACCGGACCGGTCCGCCGCTTCGTCCATGTGACGCTCCCCCTGGTGCGCGAGATGACCGGGCTCATGACGATGGTCACCATCTCGGGCGCGTTCCAGGTGTTCAACGAGGTCATGGTGATGACCAGCGGCGGGCCCGACAACTCGACCCAGGTGCTGGGGACCTGGCTGTACCGCAGCGGTTTCGTACGCAACAACTTCGGCTACGCCGCCGCGATCGCGACAGTGCTCTTCGTGATCACGCTCGGCGTCGCCATGGCGCAGCTGTGGGTCACCCGCAGGAGAAGGGTGGAATGGTGAGTCGCCTGGGCTTTCTCGGCGTGATCGCGCGCCTGTTCATGTGGGCCTTCCTCCTCGGCCTCACGGTGGTCGTGCTCTACCCGCTGCTGTGGATGGCGCTCAACGGGTTCAAGACCAACGCCGAGCTCTTCGGCAACCCCTTCGCCCTCCCCGTCGACTGGAGTTTCGACAACTACCGCAAGGCGTGGAACCGCGGGGTGAGCGACTATCTCACCACCAGCGTGCTCGTCACCGTGACGTCGACGGTCGCCACCGTGTTCGTCAGCGCCTGGGCCGCCTACGGCCTCACCCGCGTGAACATCCCGCTCAACAAGGTGATCACCGCGGTGATCCTCGGCGGGCTCATGCTCGCCCCCACCGTGGCGCTCGTGCCCCTGGTGAAGATGTTCCAGGCGATGGGCCTGTACAACAGCTTCTGGGCGCTGCTCATCCTGTACACGGCCTTCCGCGTCCCCTTCACCACCTTCCTCATCCGCGCCTACATGCTCGATCTCCCCCGCGAGGTCGACGAGGCCGCCGATGTGGACGGCGCCGGCCGCTGGACGGCGTTCTGGCGGATCATCCTGCCCATGTGCAAGCCGATCATCACCTCGACGGTCCTGCTGCACATCCTCTTCGCCTGGAACGAATACCTCTTCGCGATGGTCTTCACCAGCGGCAGCGGCGTGCAGACCCTCCCGGTGGGCCTGACGAGCCTGATGAGCAAGCACGGCACCGAGTTCCCCGTCGTCTTCGCCGGCATGGTGATCGCGGCCGTCCCGGTGGTGGCGCTGTTCTTCTTCGGCCAGCGCTACATCGTCAAGGGCCTGGCCGACGGGATCGGGAAGTGACGGCGGCGCAGCGCGTACGGCGGGCAGCCCGATGACCCGCTCCACCGGCGGCCGGCCCGCGGGACGCCCGGCATAGCGCGGCGGGAGGCCGCCGTACGGCGATCGCCCTCCGGGGCGCGCCGGCCGCCTCCCCTGCCGCACGGCCCACCTGGCGTGGACCACCTCGGAGACCGAGGTGGTCCACGCCGTTTCCATGACCGGGCGTCGCTCTGACAGGGCGGCGCCCTCTGCAGGTTTCAGGACATCTCACGAAAAAGGCGTGAAGGCGGATCGGCCCTCCGGCGGAATAGAGGTATAACCCACAGAAGGGACACCATGCGAATGGCCGCTCCCCCGGACGTGCCGGTAAGACTCGATGACGCCGCACTCATCGAGCAGTCGTGGCACCGCCCGGACGTGTTCGCGGTGCTCTACGACCGTTACTTCGGCGAGATCCACCGCTATGCCGCCGGACGGCTCGGCACGCAGATCGCCGACGATCTCGCCGCCGAGACCTTCCTGGTCGCGTTCCGCAAACGGCAGAGCTTCGACCCCGCCCGCGGCGCCGTGCGGCCCTGGCTCTACGGGATCGCCACCAACCTTCTCGCGCAGTACCGCAGGAGCGAGACGCGCAGGCTGGAGGCTTTCCAGCGGGCACCCGCGGACGACGTGGCGGACGGCGGGCACGAGGACAGAGTGACGGCGCGGGTCGCCGCCGCGGGCGCACAGGGGCGGCTCGCGACGGCGCTCGGACGGCTCCCGGACGGCGACCGCGACGTGCTGCTCCTCGTCGCACTCGCCGAGCTCAGCTACGAGGAGGTCGCGCAGACCCTCGACATCCCCTTCGGCACCGTCGGATCCCGGCTCAACCGAGTACGCAGGAAGCTCCGCGCCGCCCTCGGCGGCGTCAACCCCATGATCGGAGGATCCGATGGATGAGCTGAACGACCGGGTGGACGCCGCCCATCCGGCGGATCAGAGCGACCTGGCCGCGGTCCGCGACCTTCTCGCCGAGCCGGAGCCCTCGCCCGAAGCGCTCGCGGCGGGCCGGGCCCGGCTCCTGGCGGCACTGTCCTCACCGCAGGCCCAGCCGACCGGCGGGGGGCGACGACCTTGCCCCGGGTGTAGAAGTGCACGCCCTCGGTCCCGTGCACGTGGGTGTCACCGAACAGCGAGGCCTTCCAGCCGCC
>NZ_JBSFPS010000277.1:0-13183 GCF_053588315.1 Streptosporangium sp. NPDC003464
AGCAGCACGTTGCTCGGCTTGAAGTCCCGGTGCACCACGCCCGCTCGATGGATGGCGCTCAGCGCGGTCATCGTGCCCACCGCGAGTCTCCGCAGCCGGGCGTCCCGCAGCGGGCCCTCGGTGTCGACGACCTGCTGGAGCGTGGGCCCTTGGACGTATTCGCTGACGATGTACGGCTGGGCGCCGAGCATGCCCGTCTCGACGACCTGGGCGGTGCAGAAGGGGGCCACCCGGCGCAGGATCTCGATCTCCCGGAGAAGGGGGTCCGGCACCGGGCCCGTCGGCCGGTCCGTGCCCGGGCTCTGTCGCAGCAGCTTGACGGCGACACGCTCCCCGGAGGGCGAGGCGCCCAGGAAGACCGAGCCCTGGCCGCCCTCGCCGACCCGCCCGAGGAGCTCGTAGGCGCCCACGTGCGAGGGGTCGTCCGCGCGCAGCGGAGCAAGATCCGTCATGACCGGCTTACTTCCGGGCGAATCTGAACTGGACGACCTTGGCGTTCTTCCTGGTGATCTCGGCCAGGGTGCGGACCACCTTGCCGTGGAGATCCACGACGACGTACTTGAAGGGGTCCTTCCGCGGGTCGCGGACGATCAGATGGTGCTCGTCCCACCATCCCACTATCGTGGTGTCGCCGTCCCAGACCGGGACCGAGGCGATCCTGTTGCCGGTCTTGGTGTCCCACACGCATCCGGCGTTCCGCTTGCCCGTGCTCTCCGGGCAGTAGGTGTAGAAACGCGTGCCCGAAGGGGAGAAGATCCCGGGACCGGGCATCAGCCCCACCCAGGGCATGGTCCGCACGACCTTCCCGCTCTGGTCGCGGAACCGGACCCCGAACGTCGGTTTCTTGTGCTCGTAGGCGCCGACCACGAGGGTCCCGTCGGGGCTCCAGTCGAAGTTGCCGTAGCCGTCCCGCTGGTCGTCGGTCTTGACGACGGTCGCCTTGCGGGTGCCGACGTCGACGACGACGAACCCCGCGGGGTACTGCACCTTCTGCTTGACGTCGAAATCGTAGACGGTCAGGAGCAGCCGCCTGCTGTCCGGGCTCCACGTCCCCGAGAGTCCTCTCAGCGGCTGCTTGAGCGTGTCCACCGAGAACTTCTCGCCGGTGGCCGAGTTGATGAAGGTGACGTAGTCGTAGCTCGACGCGGCGAACTTGAGCCAGGGGTTGACCGCGACCCACTTGCCGTCCGGCGAGACCGTGGGGTCGCCGAAGTCGGCGTCCTGCGCCACCAGGCGGAAGGCGTCACCACCCGGGACGCGCGCGTATGTGCGGTAGACCGGGCCCTTGTGGTCGGTGATGAAGTAGGACGCCAGGCGCACCGGGTCCGCCGGGTTCTCGTGCAGCGTGAGCCGCCGCCCCGGCGCCTTCACCTTCCCCGTGGCCGCCGGGGGAGGCGTCGGTGACGCCTCGATGACGACGGGAGAGGGAGAGGGGAGCGGTGTGGGGGGCGGTGCGGCCACCCGGACGGGGGCCGCACGGGGGGTCAACGCGTAGACGGTGCCGCCCGAGACGAGGGCGATGGCCACGGCGGCGGCGCCGAGCAGCACGGAACGGCGGCGCCGGCCCGGCCGGGACGGGGGATGGGACGGGGGCGGGAGCCGCACGCGCGTGGCCGGATCGGGCGGCGGAGCGGACCGGAGATCCGGGCCGGCGGCGGCCGGGACGGAGGGGAGCGGCTCGGCGGTCGCGAGGATCGTGGAGTGCCCGACCAGCCTGAGCAGGACGTCGCTGGCGGCCGGCCGGTTCCGGGGGTCCTTGGCCAGGCAGTCGGCCACCAGGCCGCGGAGGTCGTCGCCCAGGACGGTGAGGTCCGGCTCGCCCCCCAGGACCCGATTGATCGTCGCCGACATGGAGCCCGCCTCGAAGGGCGACCGCCCGGATGCCGCGAAGAGCATCGTGGCGCCCCACGCGAACAGATCGGCTGCCGGCCCCACGGGCTCGCCCTCCAACTGCTCCGGCGTCAGGTAGGCGGGCATGCCGACCGACCGCGTGGTGCTGCCGGCCCCGGCCTCGAGCGCCTCGGCGATGCCGAAATCGATCACTCGCGGCCCGTCCGGGCCGAGCAGCACGCTGCCCGGGTTGAAGTCGCGGTGGACGATCCCGGCCTGGTGGATGGCGACCAGGGCCGTCATCGTGCCGATGGCGAGCCGGTGCAGCGCCGCGCCGCGCAGCGGACCGTCGTCCTCGACGGCCTTGTACAGGGTGGGACCGTCGATGTATTCGCTGACCACGTACGGCCGATCGCCGGCCAGGCCGGTCTCGACGACCTGCGCGGTGCAGAAGGCGGACACCTGCCGCAGTTCCTCGACCTTGCGCAGGAACCGTTCACTCCCGGTCAGATCGGCGTGCACGAGTTTGACGGCGACGTGCTCCTCCCCCGGCCCCGTCGCCAGATAGACGGTGCTCTTCCCGCCCTCGCCGAGTTTCCCGACAATCCGATATGAACCTAAATAAGGCGGATCATCCGAGTGCAGGGGCTCGACCTCCGGCATGTCGGGCTTCTCCTTAAAGCTCGTCCGTAGATCATCAACTATCCGCACAGATCTGCGTGACGGCAAGCCCATCGCATCATGCCACGGACGGAAAGGCTCCGACGGAAAAGATCATAGATATTGGTGGAACAGGTGAGATATACGCGTCGCCGTCGATCACTCGGCCGTTCCGGTGCCCCTCTCCTGTTTCGGGAGCACGGTCTCCGGGGAGCACGACCCCCGTCTCACGGGAGAGCCCGACCGCGGTCCGCGGCGGGACGGCTCGGGCGGACCCGGCGGAGACGCGGCGGGCGGGCATGCCGTCCGCCCGTCTCCTCCGCCCGTCACTCGCCGATGCCGCCAGGGGGAGGCATGGGGCTCCCGGTGCCCTCATGGCCGGGGCTCATGGTGCCACCGGGGCTGGGAGACACGGTGCCGCTGGGGCTGGGACTGGGGCTGGGGCTGGGACGCACGGTGCCGCCGCGGGCCTTGCGGAGCAGGTTCAGGTGCTCCCGCACCACCGGCCTGGCGTCCTCGGCCAGCTTCTTCACCTCAGGGGACGAACCTTCGCGCAGCTCCTGATCCAGGCGGTCGAGGGTCTGGCGGTGGCCGACGATCATCGCGGCCAGCCACACGTTGTCGAAGACCTGCCCGGTCAGCCTCGACAGCTCGGCGAGCTGATCGCGCTGGTCGGCGTTCGGATCTCCGGGAAGCGGCACTTTGGCCTTCTGGGCCGCCTGCCGCACGCTCTCGTCCAGCTTCGTATGGTTGTCAACCAGAACTTTCCCGATGTCACTTATGCTGCGGTCTGTCGATCTCTGCTGGGCGAGCTTCCCCGCCTGGATCTCGGTCAGGTTGACCCGATGTATCTGAACCAGAAACTTCTTGTCCTGCTCGTTGAGATTCGGCTGAGCGGCGATGGCTCCGGCGGTGCCGCCCAGAACGACGGCCGCGACGGCCAGCAGGACGATAATCCTTCGGATCATTGGATCCCCCGTCAGTGCGTGAACGGATTAGCACCTTTCTCCACATATGCATTGATGCCTGCCGATATAGCAGAATTCGGGTGAAAATGCGGTAGCTCCGGCCTCCGCCTCCCGGGGGCGCCCGCGGGCCGGATCCGTCCTCCGCCCCGTGCCGCCCCCGCCCGCCGAGTACCGCGCCGGCCGCCCCCGGACGGGCGCGGCACTCGTCATCCGCCGGAGGGGAGACGGCGAGGGGCGCCCGCGGCAGGCGCCCCTACGGCCGTTCAGCTCGGCGTCGCCTCGGAGCTCGGCGACCCCTCGGCGTGGGGGAGGAGAACCATGTCGACGAGGTAGACGGTGGCGTTGGAGGTCTGCAGGTTGCCACAGACGACCTTGGCGTCCTCGACGGTGTAGTCCTCCTCGCCGGCCTTCTTGACGGTCAGCGTGCCGCCGCCGAGCGTGGTCAGCGGCCCCTCGGCGAGTTCGGCGGGGGTCTTCTTCCCCTCGGCGACGTGGTTGTTGAGGATCTTGGTCAGGAGCTCCTTGTCCGCCAGGGCCTTCGCGAGGACCTCCTTGGGGATCTTGCCGAAGGCCTCGTTGGTGGGGGCGAACACCGTTATGTCCGGTGCGGAGTCCAGCTTCTCGATCAGTCCGGCCTGCTTGGCGGCCTTGGCCAGCGTGGACAGCTGCGGGATATGGGAGAGCGCGGTGCCGAGCGGCTCCGAGGCTATGCTGCCGGGGCTGCCCGGGCCGGAGGCGGGCAGGGAGGAACAGCCGGGGCCGAACGGCTTGGTCATGGCCCCGGGCGACTCCGAGGTCATGTCCGTGGGCGACTCGGAGGTCATGTCCGTGGGCATGGGCGTGGGAGAGACACGGAGGACGGAGCCCGTGGCGGCCGCGTGGCCGGCGACGGGGACCGCGGCCAGAGCCAGCGCGGTCAGGGCCGAGGCGAGCAGAGCCTTCTTCTTCACAGTGATCTCCTTGGATGGATGGATGAGCCCTCCGGGATCCGTCCGCCGGGCCCCGCGCCGCTCATCGATCTTTCGTAGATCAATTCCCTCCAATTTCAGGTTAAATGCCCCATAGAGTGACTCTTGACCACATATCTCCCTGCTATGAGGAGACGCCGGGGCGTCCATGGGGCGCCCCGTACAGTGGGGGCATGAGCCCGAAGATCGCTACCAACGAGGTCGTCTCCCATGATCGACTGCTGGAGTTCCTGCGCGGGCGCCACCGCGCGCTGGTCATCACGGCGCGCCGCGACGGCGGCCCCCAGGCCTCCCCGGTGACCTGCGGCGTCGACGCCGAGGGGCGCATCGTGGTGTCCACCTACCCCGAGCGCGCGAAAGCGGCCAACGCCCGCCGCGACCCCCGGGTGAGCATCGTGGTCCTGTCGGACGACTTCGACGGGCCCTGGGTCCAGGTGGACGGCACGGCGGAGGTCCTGGACCTGCCCGAGGCGCTGGAGCCGCTGGTCGACTACTACCGGGCCGTCGCCGGCGAGCACCCCGACTGGGACGACTACCGCGCGGCCATGGTCCGCCAGGGCAAGTCACTGCTGCGGCTCACCCCGGTCCGCTGGGGGCCGATCGCCACCGGCGGCTTCCCCGCCCGCCTCGCCTGACCCCCGCCCGTCTCGACGGTGTCCGGCACGGCCCACTCCCCTCGCGTCCACGGCGACGTGCCCGCCGCGGGTGTCCGCGGCGGCGCCGAGCGACGGGATCGGCCACCTGTGACTTCGGGTGACGGGCCGCCGGGGGTTGCGCCCGCGGTCAGGTCCGCCCCACGGCCTGCGCCAGCTTCACGGTGATCTCCCCGCCGAGCTGGAACCCGCCGGACAGCTCAAGGTCGTCACCGCTCCAGAACCGGCCCGGGTCGTACCAGTTCGGGCGGCGGCCGCCGGGCAGCAGCCCCATCGCCTCGTAGGTGACGGCGACGACCTCCGCGCAGTAGGCGCTCTCCAGGGCGCTCTCCTCGGCGCCCCGCTTCAGGATCTTCGGCACCCGCCCGCGGATCCAGCGCCCGGCGAGCCGGGCCGTGGACGGGAACGGGGTGCCGTCCAGCCGGGCGACGGTGCGCAGGACCGCGTCCTCCATCTCCCGGGTGACCTGGGGGTCGAGCTGGCGCAGCCAGGCGCGCTGGCCGTACTTGGTGGCCCACACGCGGACCGCCTCGCGCAGGTCGTGGAGCTGGACCCCGCGCTGGTGGGTGCCCGACCACAGGTCGGGCAGCGAGCGGCCGAGTTCGGCGTGCCACATCAACGGGGGCATGTCGTCGATGACGACGGACATTCCGACATGGTTGACGGGACTGTTCGTCACCGTCTGGATCGCTCGGTCGGGCACGGTGCGGCCGCGGAACAGCCACACGTCGCCGGTACGGGTCAGGTTGACCGCCTCGTCGAGGCTGATGCTCTTGCCGGGCATCTCTGTAGCCTAGGGACATGCGGTGGTGGAAGATACTCGGCCTGGCAGGCGTCGCGGGCGTGGCGGCGACCGGCGTGGTGATCGCGCGGGCGGAACGGCGGCGGCAGGCCTACACCCCGGACGAGATCCGGCTCCGGCTCCGCGCCCGGCTGGAGGAGGCCACGGCGGACGGCCGGGAGGCGGCCGGCCAGGCTCCCTGAGCCGGAGCGCGACGGGTCCGGCCCCTGACGCTCCCGGACGGCGGCGCGCCCCGGGAGAAGGCGGGTCACCCCGAGCGGCGGCGCGCCCCCCCAGGGAAGGGCGGATCACCCCCGGGACGGCGGCGCGCCCTGGGGAAGGGCGGGTCACCGCCCTCCGGCGGGGGCGGTGGCCACCGGCGGGCCGCCGGATGTCACAGCAGGCCCTGTGCCGGGTCCCAGCCGGCGGGCAGCGGGCCGGGGACCTCGCAGGTGCTGCCGACCGGCAGGAACTCGCCCCGCTCCGCGGAGCCCGCGACGGCCAGCATCGTGTCCAGGACGTGCAGGCCCAGCTCCCCCGTCGCGCGGTGCGGCCGGCCCGCCCGGATGGCCTGGGCCATGTCGAGCACGCCCAGCCCGCGGCCGGCGGTGGCGCCCTCCGCCGGGACGGTGACCCAGTCGTCGGTGAGGGCCCGGCGCAGGCGCACCGCGCCGTCGAAGGTGTTGGGGTCGGGCAGTTCCATGGTCGCCTCCGTCCCGGTGATCTCGATGAAACCCAGCCGGGGCAGCGGTGAGTCGAAGCTGAACACCATGGTGGCGGCCTGTCCGGCGGCGAACTCCAGGAGCGCGGTGGTGTGGGTGGGCACCTCCACCGGGAACCGGGTCCCGGCCCGGGGCCCGGAGCCGACGACCCGTTCCTCCCGGGCCCGGCGGGCGACCGCGGCCACCCGCTCGGCCGGTCCGAACAGCGTCACCAGGGCGGTCAGGTAGTAGGGGCCCATGTCGAACAGCGGTCCGGCGCCGGGCTTGAACAGGAATTCCGGGCTGGGATGCCACGATTCGGGGCCGGGGGTCTGCAGCAGCGTCAGCGCGGTCAGCGGGGTGCCGATGGCGCCCTCGGCGACGAGCCGGGCCGCGGTCTGCAGGCCGGCTCCGAGGAAGGTGTCGGGGGCGCAGCCGAGGCGCACTCCCGCCGCGGCCGCGGCCTCGATCACCTCCGTGCCGGACTCCCTGTCCAGGGCGAACGGCTTCTCGTTGTAGACGTGGCGGCCGGCCGCGACCGCCGCGGCGGCCACCGCCGCGTGCGCGGCCGGGATCGTGAGGTTGACGACGAGTTCGACGTCGGGGTGGGCGATCACCTCGGCCGGCGCCCCGGCCACCGGCACGCCGTACTGCCGCGCGACCTGCCGGGCGCGTTCCACGTCGAGGTCCGCGCACCCCACCACCCGCAGGTCGGGGAAGGAGGTGAGGTTGCGCAGGTACTGGTGGCTGATGGTGCCGCAGCCGACGACGGCCACACCGACCGGGCCCGTCACGGGCTCACCCGCCCGGCCGCGACGAGGCCGGTCAGATAGGCGTGGCTGGCGGCCAGCGCCTCGACCATGTCGGTGGCGCAGTGGTCCAGCTCCACGATCCGCACGGCGTCGGGGGCGGCGACCAGCGCCTCCACGATCGGCACCTCGCCCGCGCCCACCGCCGTCATCGGCCCCTCCTTGGTCGCCGGCCCGTCCTTGACGTGCAGGTGGCGCACCCGCCGGCCCAGCCGGGCCAGCAGCGCGGACGGGTCGGTCCCGCCCGTCGCCGCCCAGTAGACGTCCACCTCCAGGAGCACCTCCGGGTCCAGCAGTTCCTCCAGCGCCTCCAGCGCCGGGCGGCCGTCCACCCGCTGCTCCAGCTCCCACCAGTGGTTGTGGTATCCCAGCCGCAGGCCGAGGTCGGCCGCCTCACGGGCCGCCCCGTTGAGGGTCCGGGCCGCCCGCTCCAGGCCGTCCCGGTCGGCGAACCACTCGGCGGGAGCGGCCGGCACGATGACCGTGTCCGCCCCGATCCTGACCGCGGCGGCGAGCGCCGCCGCCCGGCGCTCGTCGAGCAGCGGGGCGTGCGCGCTGCACGCCCGCAGCCCGGTCGCCTCCAGGTCGGCGGCGAGTCCGTCGGGGTCCAGGTGCGCGTCGTACGGCTCGACGGCGCCGTAACCGATCTCGGCGATACGGCGCAGCACCGCACGGCGGTCGACGGCCGCCTGCTCACGCACGGAGTACAGCTGGACGGCGAGCGGGCTCATCCCAATGGTCCCTTCTGGCGTGACAGATCTGGTGCGGCGGCGGTCAGGGCCAGCGCGGCGGCGCCGTACAGGCCCGCGTCGCGCTCCAGCGAGGTCGGGCTGACGGTGAGGCGGCGCAGGAAGCCGAGGCCGGCCTGCTTGGCGACCGCCTGCCACCTTGGGCCGCCGATGTCGATCGCCAGGACCGTCATGGCCGGGGCTCGCGGCGCCCGGTACGGGATGCTTCGATAGAGGGGCGGGGAGGCAGGCCGCGCGGGCCTGGGGAGCGGGGGCTCACAGGATCCTCCTGCAGTCCGGGGGGACAGTTGCTTAACCGGGTAAGCGAGGTGAACCTACGGCCAGCACGACAAGGATGTCACCGCCACATTAACGACATAAATCCCGTTTTTACAGGCATCCGGTCCGGGAAAACCTCCCCCGGGACAGCGTGCGCGCCGACCGCGCAGGGCGCGTAGTAGAGTGCGCGGGAACGGCGACCTAGCTAACCGGTTCAGCCGAGGAACGGGATGAAGCGACCGACGATTGCCGACATCGCCCGCCGCGCGGGGGTCTCCAAGGTGGCGGTCTCCTACGCGCTGAACGGCCAGGCCGGGGTGTCGGAGGCGACGCGGGCCGCCATCATGGCCATCGCCGCCGAGATCGGCTGGCGCCCCAACAGCGCCGCCCGCGCCCTGAACGGCGCGCGGGCACGCACGATCGGCCTGGTGCTCTGCCGTCCCGCCCGCGTCCTGGGCATGGAGCCGTTCTTCATGGAGCTGATCAGTGGCATCGAGAGCGAGCTGTCGGTCCGGTCCTACGCCCTGATGCTCCAGATCGTCGCCGACCACGGCCAGGAGACGGCCGTCCACCAGCGCTGGTGGGGCGAGGGCCGCGTGGACGGCGCGTTCCTGCTCGACCTGCGCTTCGCCGACCCCCGGGTGACGGAGCTGCAGGTCCTGGGCATGCCCGCCGTGGTGGTCGGGCACCCGTCGGAGGCGGGCTCGCTGGCCTCGGTCTGGTCCGACGACGGCGCCGCCGTGCGCGAGACGATCGAATACCTCGCCGCGCTGGGCCACCGCCGCGTCGCCCGCGTCGCGGGCCTGCCCGAGCTCGTGCACACCGCCCTGCGCGACCGGGCCTTCGCCGCCTCCTGCGACGGTCTCGGGCTGAGCGGCCACGTCACCGCGCACACCGACTGCACCGGGGAGGAGGGGGCGCGGGCCACCCGGCGGCTGCTCAGCTCCCCCGACCGGCCGACCGCGATCGTCTACGACAACGGCATCACCGCCGTGGCCGGCCTCTCCGTCGCCCAGGAGATGCGCCTCGACGTCCCGCGCGACCTGTCGATCGTCGCCTGGGACGACTCCCCCCTCTCCCAGGTCGTCCGCCCCCCGCTCACCGCCCTGAGCCGTGACATCTCCGCCTACGGCGCGCACGCCGCCCAGCGGCTGCTCGCCCTGATCGACGGCGGGCAGGCGTCCGCCTTCGAGGACCGGGCGGCGTCCCTGACGGTCCGCGGCAGCACCGGCCCCCCACCCGCGCGGGCCCCGGAGCCCGCCTGACCGAGCCGGCGCACCAGGACTTCCGTCCCGGGTGATCCCGGATCGACGGCCCTTCTGAGCCGGGCGAGGATCCGACAGCGTGGAGGCATGCGAATCCTTCACACGACAGTCGCGGCGGCCGTACTGCTCACGGGTCACGCCGCCGAGCGCCGGGCGCCGGATCTCACCGCCGCCGGGACCGGCGCCGATCCCGCGGTCGTCAGGACCGACGCGGGAGCCGTGCGCGGCACGGTGACCGGCGAGCACCGCCTCTTCCAGGGGATCCCCTACGCCACCGCGGGCCGCTGGGAGGCTCCCGTGCCCGCGAAGAGCTGGGACGGCGTCAAGGACGCCACCGGGCCGGGCGCGATGTGCCCCCAGGTCGGCTCCGTCTACGCGCCCATCTCCAGCACCGACGAGGACTGCCTGTTCCTCAACGTCACCACCCCCCGCGCGCCGGGGAGGAACCGCCCGGTCATGGTCTGGATCCACGGCGACGGGGCGGTCGGCGCCGGCCACTTCTCCGACGCGCGCAAGCTCGCCTCGCGGGGCGTGGTGGTCGTCACGATCAACTACCGGCTCGGCGTGTTCAGCGGGTTCGGGTACCCGGGCCTGAAGAACTCCGGGACCTACGGCCTGCAGGACCAGCAGGAGGCGCTGCGATGGGTGCGGCGCAACGCGGCGGCCTTCGGCGGTGATCCGTCGAACGTCACGGCGTTCGGCGTCTCCTTCGGCGCGCTCGCCATCGGCGGTCATCTCACCTCCCCCGGCGCCAAGGGGCTGTTCCGGCGAGTGGCCATGCAGAGCGGCGAGACGATGATGGACATGCCGGCCAACAGCATGATCCCCGGCGTGCCGGCCGCCCCGACGTTCGCCTGGCGGAGCACCGAGGACGCCCAGGCGGTGGGCCAAACGTACGCCGAGCAGCTCGGCTGCCGGAGCCTGGCGTGCCTGCGCGCGCTGCCCGTGCGGAAGATCCTCGCGGTGCCGCAGATCATGAACGTCTTCCAGGCGTACGCCTACGGCAACAAGGTGCTCCCCGAACTGCCCTCGAAGGCGATCCGCGAGGGGCGCTTCCACCGGGTGTCCGTACTGGCGGGCGCGACACGCGACGAGCATCGGATCTTCGTCGGGATGAACTACGACGTGGCCGGCCGGCCGGTCACCGCCCAGCAGTACGGCACCCTGGTCAAGGAGGCGTTCGGCGGCGACGCCGGACGGGTGACGCGGAAGTATCCGCTCGCCTCCTACGCCTCCCCCAGCCAGGCGTGGGCGGCCGTGATGACGGACCGGCTGTGGGCGAGAGGCACGCACGAGCAGAACACCTCGCTGGCCGAGCACACCCCCGTCTACGGCTACGAGTTCGCCGACCGGAGGGCCCCGATGTTCCTGCCGCTGGAGGCGGACTTCGACTGGGGCGCCTTCCACGCCGCCGACCTGCCGTATCTCTTCCCGGACAAGAAGGCGCCGCTGACGGCCGCCCAGCGGAAACTGTCGGACCAGATGGTCGGCTACTGGACGAACTTCGCCCGCACCGGCTCGCCCAACGGCCCGGACCTGCCCAGGTGGCAGCCGCTCCCCCGAGGCACCCAGTCGCTCGCGCCCGGCGCGGTGCGGCCGATCGACTACGCCGCCGAGCACCGGCTGGACTTCTGGAGGTAGCGCGGTGCCTATACATATGTCCACTTTCCACTGATTGCGATGAGACGGGAGGATCAACGACGGACAACGGCTTTCAATAGAGTTCCGCCTGTTCGCGGATGGGTACCGTTGGCCGTGATGACATAAGGAGACCGCAATGACGCACGAGCGCGCGGGCAAGACCGCCCAGCCGTCCGACCTGGTGGACGTGGCCCGTCTGGTGACCGCCTACTACACCCTGCACCCCGACCCCCAGGAGGTCGGCCAGCGGATGGCGTTCGGGACGTCGGGACACCGCGGCTCGTCGCTGAACGTGGCGTTCAACGAGGACCACATCCTCGCGACCAGCCAGGCCATCGTGGAATACCGTGCGTCGCAGGGAGTGGACGGCCCGCTGTTCCTCGGCGCCGACAGCCATGCGCTCTCGGAGCCCGCGCGGGTTTCGGCCCTGGAGGTGTTCGCCGCCAACGGGGTGCGGGTGCTGATCGACAGCCATGACGGCTACACGCCGACACCGGCGCTCTCCCATGCGATCCTCACCCACAACCGGGGGCGTACGGCGGGGCGGGCCGACGGCGTGGTGGTGACCCCCTCGCACAACCCGCCCGGCGACGGCGGCTTCAAGTACAACCCGCCGAACGGCGGCCCGGCCGACACCGACGCCACCTCCTGGATCCAGGACCGGGCCAACGCGCTGATCGCGGACGGGCTGAAGGAGGTCCGGCGCGTCCCCTACACCAGGGCCATGGCCGCCGACACGACCGGCCGCCACGACTTCCTCGGCGGATACGTCGACGACCTGCCCTCGGTGCTGGACCTCGACGCGGTCCGGAGCGCCGGCGTCCGCATCGGCGCCGACCCGCTGGGCGGAGCGAGCGTGGCCTACTGGGGGGAGATCGCCGAGCGGCACCGGCTGGACCTGACGGTGGTCAACCCGCTGACCGACCCGACGTGGCGGTTCATGACGCTGGACTGGGACGGCAAGATCCGGATGGACTGCTCCTCGCCCTACGCGATGGCCTCCCTGATCGCCAACCGCGACGCGTTCGACGTCTCCACGGGCAACGACGCCGACGCCGACCGGCACGGCGTCGTCACCCCCGACGGGGGCCTGATGAACCCCAACCACTATCTCGCCGTGGCGATCTCCTACCTCTACTCGCACCGCCCCGACTGGCCGGCGGACGCCGGGGTCGGCAAGACGCTGGTGAGCAGCAGCATGATCGACCGGGTGGCCGCCGACCTGGGCAGGCGGCTGATGGAGGTGCCCGTCGGGTTCAAGTGGTTCGTGCCGGGCCTGCTCGACGGCTCGCTCGGCTTCGGCGGCGAGGAGAGCGCGGGGGCGTCGTTCCTGCGCCGCGACGGCTCGGTGTGGACCACTGACAAGGACGGCATCATCCTGGCGCTGCTCGCCTCGGAGATCATCGCGACCACCGGCCGCTCGCCGAGCGAGCACTACGCCGACCTGACCTCCCGGTTCGGCGACCCGGCCTACGCGCGGGTCGACGCCCCCGCGAGCCGGGAGGAGAAGGCCGTGCTCGCCAGGCTCTCGGCCGACCAGGTCACCGCCGAGACCCTCGCCGGCGAGCCGATCAGGCAGGTGCTCACCTCGGCGCCGGGCAACGGCGCCCCTCTGGGCGGGCTCAAGGTCAGCACCGACAGCGCCTGGTTCGCCGCCCGGCCCTCCGGCACCGAGGACGTCTACAAGATCTACGCCGAGTCCTTCAAGGGACCCGAGCACCTCGCCGAGGTGCAGGACGCGGCCAGGGCCCTGGTGTCGGAGTCGCTCGGCTGAGCCGGGCACCCGGCCGGCCGGCGGAGGCCCGGACCGGCCGGCCGGCGGGGCGGACCCGCGGGCCGGCCGGGTCCGGCGGGGGGGCCCCGGGCGCCGGGGCGGCCCCCCCCACAACCCCACAGCCCC
>NZ_JBSFPS010000278.1:0-13161 GCF_053588315.1 Streptosporangium sp. NPDC003464
GTCGGACGCCTACACCGGCGGCGAGGGCTCCGCGCAGCTGGTCTTCAAGGTCCCGCCCGGGGGCTATCCCGGCGTGCTGGAGCGCCTGGGCAAGGACCTCGGCACGCGCGAGTCGCTCCAGCAGAACACCGAGGACGTCACCGAGCAGGTGGCCGACGTGGAGAGCCGGCTGAGGTCGGCGCGGTCGGCGCTCGACTCGCTGCGCGCGCTGCTGAAGAAGGCCGACACGATCGGCGAGGTGCTGGACGTGGAGCGGGAGATCTCCGGCCGCGAGTCCGACCTGGAGGCGCTGCAGGCCAGGCAGAAGACGCTCGCCTCACAGACGAGCATGGCGACGCTGACGCTGAACCTGGTGGGCCCGGCGACCGTGGTGCCCGAGAAGGAGGATGAGCCGTCCGGTTTCCTCGGCGGGCTGCAGACCGGCTGGAAGAGCTTCGTCACGGCCCTCAAGGTCGGGCTGACGGTCCTGGGCGTGCTGCTGCCCTGGCTGATCCTGATCGTGCCGCTCTGGCTGCTGCTGGCCTTCCTGCTCCGCCGTAGCCGGGAGCGCGCCGTCCGGACGGCACCGCCCCGCACGGCCGGTCCGGGCGGGCCGGCGGGGATCTTCCCCGGCGACGGCCCCGGGCGGATCCCCGCCGGCGACGGAGCCGGCCCCGGAGGCGGCGCCGGCGGGACGCGAGGGACCTTCCCCGTCGGCGACGGGCCCGAGCGGGCCCCGGACGGCGAGGGAGCCGCACGGGCCCCCGAGGGGCCTGGGCAGCCGGAGGAGCCGGCTCCGCCCGGGCGTCCGTAGCCCCCGCGGCGGGAGGTCAGCGGGTGGAGGCCTCGTGCACGAAGTCCGTGAGGCGGGCGAGCTGGTCGGGGTCGGCGCCGGGGGGCACGCCGTGGCCGAGGTTGAAGATGTGGCCCTCGGCCTTGGCGCCGCGGACGAGGATGTCGCCCGCGCGGCGCTCGACGACCTCCCACGGGGCGAACAGCGTCGCCGGGTCGAGGTTGCCCTGCAGCGCCTTGCCCGGGCCGACCCGCCGGGCGGCCTCGTCGAGCGGGACCCGCCAGTCGACGCCGACCACGTCGGCCCCGGCCTCGCCGAGCAGGGCGAGCAGCTCGCCGGTGCCGACGCCGAAGTGGATGCGCGGGACGTCCAGGTCGGTCAGGCCGGCGAAGATGCGGCTGGTGTAGGGCAGGACGAACTCGCGGTAGTCCTCGGGGGCGACGGCGCCGACCCAGGAGTCGAAGAGCTGGACCGCCGAGGCCCCGGCGGCGATCTGGATGCGCAGGAAGTCGAGGGTGATCCCGGTCAGCCGCTCCATCAGGGCGTGCCACAGCTGCGGCCGGCCGTACATCATCGCCTTGGTGCGGTCGTGGCTCTTGGAGGGGCCGCCCTCGATGAGGTAGGAGGCCAGGGTGAACGGCGCGCCCGCGAAGCCGATGAGCGGGGTCGGGCCCAGCTCGCCGGTCAGCGTCCGGACGGCCTCGGTGACGTAGGAGACGTCGTCGGGCTCGATCGGGCGCAGCGTCCTGATCGCGTCGGCGTCCCTGATCGGCTCGGCCACCACCGGCCCGACGCCGGGCTTGATGTCCAGGTCGATCCCGATCGCCTTGAGCGGCACCACGATGTCGCTGAAGAAGATGGCCGCGTCCACGCCGTAGCGGCGGACCGGCTGCAGCGTGATCTCCACGATCAGGTCGGGGGTGGCGCACGCGGTGAGCATCGGCACCCCGCCCCGCACGGCCCGGTATTCGGGCAGCGAGCGGCCGGCCTGGCGCATGAACCACACGGGCGTGCGGGAGACGGGCAGGCGGCGGCAGGCGCGGACGAACGGGGAGTCGGCAAGCTCGGGAGTCACCCTCCCAGGGTGCCATGCCGGGGGCGCGGTCCGCTCACCAAGGCCATTGACCGAGGTTCTCGGTACGAAATCACCTGTTATTCAATGAGATCACGGCGAACAACGCCCAGACAGTTTCAAGTCATGATGACGATCGGGTTCTGCCGGTTTCGAGTGCTTCGTCCGCTAGAAAGCGATGTCGGCAGGCATCCGGCGGCGGCGGAAGGCACGGAGCGATCATGTTTCCGGGTACAGTTTCTCCCATTGATGAACTTGGTACGGCCCATGGCTGGTCCAAATGTCTGTCAAGTCACCGCGCGGCATCGATTCCGGCACCACTTTCGGGACACGCCGAGCACGTTGCGCGGAATTGTCGGCGCGACGTGCCAACGTCGGACCACGACCCGACGAAAGGCCCGTGCGATGTCCACGATGTGGAGTTCAACCGAACGCCGCGGTGAGCACTGTGCTTCCTGTGCCGCCGAGCGGGTTTTCGAGCAGCCCCCCTGTTCCGACGGCCACGGACCGGGCCGGTGCCCCGAGTGGGCCTGCGTCGAGTGCGGCCACGCCCTGTTCCCGGGGGTCCCCGACGGCGAGGGCGCGCCCGCTCTCCGCCGGTCGATGGCAGTGGCTTGATTGGCTCCAATGGCTCCTACACACACCCCAGTGGTCCCAATGCGCTCAGTTCCGACCTACGCTTCCGATATGACCCTCGGTGACGCACCGCCCGCTCCCGCCGCCTTCCGGCGTGCGGCGGCCACTTTGCGCCCGGCCGAGGTCAGACCGGAGATCGAGCTGGAGGACATCCCGGCGCCGCAGCGCCTGGCCCCCTATTCGGCCGCCATCGGCGCGTCGGTCTATCGCGACGACGACGAGCTGGCGGTCGGCCGCCTCATCATGCTCTTCGACCCGGACGGCCAGCGCGGCTGGGACGGGCCGTTCCGCCTGGTCGCCTACGTCCGGGCGGACATGGAGCTGGAGATCACCGAAGATCCGCTGCTCGGTCCCGTCGCGTGGAGCTGGCTCACCGAGTCGCTCGACGCGCACGGCGCCGGCTACGCCGCCGCCGGGGGGACCGTCACCCGGGCGGTCTCCGAGGGCTTCGGCAACAAGGCCGACGACCCGGTGAGCACGGAGCTGGAGCTGCGCGCCTCCTGGTCTCCGCTGGAGGAGGATCTCTCCGGCCATGTCGCCGCCTGGTGCGATCTGATGTGCCTCGCGGCGGGTATACCCCCCCTGCCACCCGACGTGGCGACCCTGCCGCCACGCCGTCGCGAAGATCCGGAGCCCTTCCGAACGTGACCGACGAGACAACCATTGTTCCGCTGCTGGAGCCGCGAGAGGGAATCCCACCCGTCATCGAGGATCCCGCCGGCCTCGCACGCGCCGTGCGCGCCTTCGCCGAGGGCACCGGCCCGGTCGCCGTGGACGCCGAGCGGGCCTCCGGCTACCGCTACAGCGGCCGCGCCTATCTGGTGCAGCTACGCCGCGCGGGTGCGGGCAGCGCCCTGATCGACCCGGTCCACTGCCCGGACCTGTCGGAGCTCGACGCGGCGCTGGCCGGCGCGGAAGTGGTGCTCCACGCGGCCTCACAGGACCTTCCATGCCTGGCGGAGCTGGGCTTCCACCCTCGGGAGCTGTTCGACACCGAGCTGGCCGGGCGGCTGCTGGGCTACGAGCGGGTCGGGCTCGGCATGATGGTGGAGAACGTCCTGGGGCTGAAGCTGGAGAAGGGCTACTCCGCCGCCGACTGGTCCACCCGCCCGCTGCCGGAAGACTGGCTGCGCTACGCGGCACTCGACGTCGAGGTCCTGGTCGAGCTACGCGACGTCCTCCACGAGGAGCTGGAGTCCAGCGGGAAGCTGGCCTGGGCGAAGGAGGAGTTCGCCTCGGTGCTGGCGCACAGGTCCCCGGCGCCGCGCTCGGATCCGTGGCGGCCCACCTCCGGGATCCACAAGGTCCGCTCGCTGCGCGGCCTGGCCGTGGTCCGGGAGCTGTGGACGCTCCGCGACGAGTTCGCCCGCGAGTCGGACCTCGCGCCGGGCCGGGTCCTGCCCGACGCGGCGATCGTCACCGCTGCCCTGGAGCTGCCCCGCACCACCAAGGCGCTCACCGAGATCCCCCCCTTCACCGGCCGCAGCGCCCGCCGGCACCTGCGCGACTGGCTGGCCGCGATCGGCCGGGGGCGGGCGCTGCCGGAGTCGGAGCTCCCGCAGCCCAGCACCCCGGGTGACGGGCCGCCGCCCGCCAACCGGTGGATGGACCGCGACCCGGTCGCCGCCCGGCGGCTGGCCGCCGCCCGGGCCGTGGTGGCCGCGCTCGCCGACGAGCACCACATGCCCACGGAGAACCTGCTCCAGCCCGACGCGGTGCGCCGGCTGACCTGGGAGCCACCCGCGGTCATCGACGAGGAGAGCGTCACGGTCCGGCTGCGCGAGCTGGGCGCCCGGGAGTGGCAGATCGGCCTGACCGCCCACCCGATGGCCAAGGCGCTGATCCGGCTGGAGACCAAGGGCGAGATCTGACCCGGCGGTCCCGGGAGCC
The DNA here is from genome assembly GCF_053588315.1 of Streptosporangium sp. NPDC003464. Taxonomy (NCBI): domain Bacteria; kingdom Bacillati; phylum Actinomycetota; class Actinomycetes; order Streptosporangiales; family Streptosporangiaceae; genus Streptosporangium; species Streptosporangium sp. NPDC003464. The sequence goes on from NZ_JBSFPS010000278.1 coordinate 4,371, forward strand.
GCCCCGAGCGGCTCCGCGCCGGACCGGCCGGCTCCTGCGGCCGCCTCCCGGGTAAGCGCTTGCCGAGGAGGCGGCGGCTGCCGTACGGTAACCGGGAAAGCGCTTTCCATAGGAGGCTCAAGAAGATGTCCCCGCGAAGCATCGGCGTCGTGATGAACGGCGTCACCGGCCGGATGGGCTACCGCCAGCACCTGGTCCGATCGGTCCTGGCGATCAACGAGCAGGGCGGCGTGGCGCTGTCCGACGGCAGCCGGGTGACGCTCAAGCCGGTGCTGGTGGGCCGGAGCGCCGAGAAGCTGGAGAAGCTGGCCCGCGACCACGGCATCGCCGACTGGACCACCGACCTGGACGCCGCGCTGGCCGACGACGGCAACCTCGTCTACTTCGACGCCCAGGTCACCCAGGCCCGGGTGAAGTCGGTGCTGAAGGCGATAGAGGCGGGCAAGCACGTCTACGCCGAGAAGCCGACCGCCGAGACCTTCGAGGACGCGCTGGCGCTGGCCGAGGCCGCGACCGCCAGGGGCGTGAAGAACGGCGTCGTGCAGGACAAGCTCTTCCTGCCGGGCCTGCTCAAGCTCAAGCGCCTGATCGACGGCGGCTTCTTCGGCCGGATCCTGTCGGTGCGCGGCGAGTTCGGCTACTGGGTCTTCGAGGGAGACTGGCAGGCCGCGCAGCGCCCGTCGTGGAACTACCGCGCCGAGGACGGTGGCGGCATCGTCCTCGACATGTTCCCGCACTGGGCCTACGTGCTGGAGAACCTCTTCGGCCAGGTGCGGTCGGTCTACGCCCAGGCCGTCACCCACATCCCCGAGCGCGTGGACGAGCAGGGCAGGACCTACCCGGCCACCGCCGACGACGCCGCCTACGGCGTCTTCGAGCTCGACAACGGCATCGTGGCCCAGATCAACTCCTCCTGGAACGTCAGGGTGAACCGGGACGAGCTGGTGGAGTTCCAGGTGGACGGCACGCACGGCAGCGCGGTCGCGGGCCTGCGCAACTGCCGCGTCCAGCACCGCGCCACCACCCCCAAGCCGGTCTGGAACCCCGACCTGCCCGTCACCGCGCGCTTCCGTGACGACTGGCAGGAGGTGCCCGACAACGCCGAGTTCGACAACGGCTTCAAGATCCAGTGGGAGATGTTCGTCCGCCACGTGATCGAGGACGCGCCCTTCCCCCACGACTTCGCCTCCGGCGCGCGGGGCGTCCGCCTCGCCGAGCTGGGCCTGCGCTCCTCCGCCGAGGGCCGCCGCCTGCCGGTGGAGCCGTGATGAGGATCGCGCTGCCCGGCGGGGAGCACACCCTGCGCGAGCCGGTGACCTGGGCGGTGCCCGCCGGCCCCGCCAGGAGTCGCGTCGTCTACGCCGCCGCCCACGTCGTCGCCGACCCGCTCGGCGACAACACCCCCGGCTCCCCCGCCGCCGTCGACTGGGACGCCACGCTGCGCTTCCGCCGCCACCTGTGGTCACACGGCCTGCGGGTCGCCGACGCCATGGACACCGCCCAGCGCAACATGGGCCTGGACTGGGCGGCCACCCGCGAGCTGATCCGGCGCAGCGCCGCCGAGGCGGCCTCCTTCGGCACGGCCGCCACGCTGGTGGCCTGCGGCGCGGGCACCGACCACGCGCCGCGGGCGGCGACGCTGGAGGAGGTCGTGGCCGCCTACACCGAGCAGATCGAGACCGTGCGGGAGGCGGAGGCCGGCGTCATCGTCATGGCCAGCCGCCAGCTCGCCCGGATCGCGCGGGGGCCCGAGGACTACCACGCGGTCTACGGCAAGCTGCTCTCCCAGGTGGACCGCCCGGTGATCCTGCACTGGCTCGGCGAGATGTTCGACCCCCAGCTCGCGGGTTACTGGGGCTCGGCGGACGTGGCCGAGGCCACCGCGTCGTTCCTGGCGCTGATCGCCGAGCACGCGCCGATGGTGGAGGGCGTCAAGGTCTCGCTGCTGGACGCCGACCACGAGATCGGGCTGCGCGCGGCGCTGCCCGAGGGCGTCAGGCTGTACACCGGCGACGACTTCAACTACCCCTCGCTGATCAAGTCGGGCAGCCACGCGCTGCTGGGCGTCTTCGACGCGATCGCCCCGGCCGCGGCGGCGGCCCTGCAGGCGCTCGACGCGGGCGATCTCGCGCGCTACGACGAGATCATGGACCCGACGGTCGCCCTCTCCCGGAAGATCTTCGAGACGCCGACCTACAACTACAAGACCGGTATCGTCTTCCTGGCCTGGCTCAACGGTCATCAGGACGCCTTCGCCATGGTCAACGGCGCCCAGGCGGCCCGCTCGCTCCCCCACCTGGCCGAGGTGTTCCGCCTGGCCGACCGGGCCGGGCTGCTGGCCGACCCCGAGCTGGCGGTCTCCCGGATGAGGTCCCTGCTGGCGGTGCACGGACTGTGAGCGCGGGAGCGGAGAGCGGACGGGACATGAGCCGTTTCGCGCTGAACCAGTGGACCACCCGGCGATGGTCGGTGGCCGAGGCCGTCGACGGGTGCGTGCGGCACGGCGTCGAGGCGATCGGCCTGTGGCGGCAGAACGTCGCCGAGCAGGGGCTGGAGGAGACCGTCAAGCTCGTCGCGGACGCCGGGCTCCGGGTGTCGTCCCTGTGCCGGGGCGGCTTCCTGACCTCGGGGGACGCCCTCGACGACAACCGCAGGGCGATCGACGAGGCCGCCGCGCTGCGGGCCGCGTGCCTGGTCATGGTGGTCGGCGGCCTGCCGGGGGTGGTCCCCGGCGAACCCCTGGGCACGATCTCCCGTGACCTGGCGGGCGCCCGGGAACGGGTCGCCGAGGCGCTGGCCGTCCTGGCCCCCTACGCCGGCGAGCGCGGCGTCAGGCTGGCCCTGGAGCCGCTGCACCCGATGTACTGCGCCGACCGGGCCGTGCTGTCCACCCTCGGCCAGGCCCTGGACCTGGCCGAACCATACCCGGCCGAGCAGGTCGGCGTCATCGTCGACACCTTCCACGTCTGGTGGGACCCGCAGGTCTTCCAGCAGATCGCCAGGGCCGGGGAGCGGATCGCCGGCTACCAGGTGTGCGACTTCCTGTCGCCCCTGCCGGCCGACGTCCTGCTCGGCCGGGGCGTGATGGGCGACGGCGTGATCGACTTCGCGCCCCTGACCAGGGCGGTGACCGAGGCGGGCTACACCGGGGACATCGAGGTGGAGATCTTCAACGCCGACGTGTGGGCCGCCGACCCCGACGAGGTGCTGACGCGGATCATGGCCAGGTACGGCGAGCTGATCGGCGGCTGAGACCCGGGCGGACGTGTCCGCCCGCTCCGGACGACCGCTCCGCGTTGGAGTCATGAGGCGGATGAACGTACGGTGAGGACATGACGATCGCAGACAGTGAAGCCAGCCCCGCCGTACAGCGGCCGGCGGAACACGTGATGGCTGTATTCGAAGCGATCCAGGAGTGGGAGGCCGCCAACCCGGGGTCGTCCCCGTCCGGACAAGGACAGGCGATCCTGTGGGCTCTCGGCAAGAGTGAGCAGGCGCCCGTCAGCGGCCGCCCGACGTCGGGAGCCCCGCCGACCCTCGCCGAGGCGCGCGCGGAGATCGACGCCGCCGAACGGGTCCCGCGCGAGGGCCGGGTGGTCCCGGCCGACGGGGTCATCAGCATCCTGCACTGGCTGATCGGTGTCAGGGACACGGTGCCGATGCCCGGCCGCCGCTCCTCCGAAGGATGGGGACATCTGGTCGGCGGCCGCGGGGTGATCGTGCGCACCGAGGCGGAGATCGGCCGGATCGCCGAGCTGGCCCGGGCGGGCCAGGCGGGGACCTCCGGCGAGCCGGACAGGGCGTGGTGCTCCGGGACGGCCGCCGTGTGTGAATGGGTGCTCGGCACCCGCCGGAAGTCACCCGTCCGGAACACGCCGCGGCCCATTCACGGGCCGACCGGGCTCAACCTCGGGATGGAGGAGAGCGCGGCCGAGGACGTCTCCCGACAGCTCGGCCGGGGCCGCCAGCACCCTGCCGGCTACGGCGACGGGGTCGTCCGCACGATCCGCTGGCTGCGGGGGCAGCTCACCGTCCCGCCCGTGAACGAGCAGGGAAGGCCGGCCTCCGGCGGCCGCTGACCGGAAGGGCTCCCGCGTGCCGCGGGGCGCTCAGGCCGGCCGGCGGGTGCTCTCCCGCAGGACCACCTCTCCGGCCACGGGCTCGACCCGGACCTCCGGGGCCGCGTCGAGGGCCAGCTCCAGCGCGCGGGCGCCCATGTCGGCCAGCGGCAGCCGTACGGTGGACAGCGCCGGGACCAGGTCGCGCAGGGTGGCGATGTCGTCGAAGCCCGCCACGGAGATGTCGTCCGGCACCCGCACGCCCCGGTCCCGGAAGGAGGCCAGCGCGCCCACGGCCATCACGTCGTTGACGGCGAACACGCACGTGGCGCCGGAGACCTCGGCCGCCGCCGCGTAGCCGCCGTCCCGGTCGAAGGAGCCGTGCACGATCTGCGGCGCGGGCAGGCCGAGCCCGGCGAGCGCCCCGGCGAACCCCGCCACCCGGTCGCGGGCCGTGATCAGCCCGGCGGGGCCCGCGAGCACGGCGAAGCGCCGGTGGCCCAGCCCGGCCAGGGACCGGGCCAGCGCGGCGGCGCCCTCGTGGTTGCCCGGCACCACCGTGTCGGCGCCGAGCAGGTCCTGGCCGACGCAGGCCACCCGGCCGCCGGTCTCCCGGTAGCGGTCGAGCTCCTCCCGGAGCCGGCGGGTCACCAGGGGGTCGGCGACCCGGGAGCCGGCGAGCAGCACCGCGCAGACCCGCTGCGCGTTCAGGGTCGAGACGTAGGCGATCTCCCGTTCGGGGTCGCGGTGCGTGGTGCCGACCATGACCACGAGCTCCTGGCTCTCGGCCACCCGCATGGCCCCGTCCGCGAGCGCGGCGAAGTAGGGGTCGGTAAGATCGTGGACCACCAGCCCGATCACGTTGCTGGCCCCCCGGGCCAGCGTCTGGGCGGCCACGTTGGTCCGGTAGCCGAGCTGGGCTGCGGCCAGTTCCACCTTGGCCCGCAGGGACGCCCCCACCTGACGGGTGCTCCCGTTGAGCACCCGCGACGCCGTGGCGAGCGAGACGCCTGCCCGCCGGGCGACATCTTCGAGCGTGACCATCGGCAACCTCCAGGGAAAGCGTTTTCCCAGTCTGCCAGAGCCGGCCGCCTCCCGCATCCCGGACCCGCTGGGCACCCTGGCCGCGCGGAGTGTTGTTACTGACCAGTAGCATAGGGGGGAAGCTACCCAGCAACGAGGAGCGAACCCCGTGCCTTCCTCTCGTGACGTCGTATTCGTCGACGGTGTGCGCACGCCGTTCGGCAAGTCGGGCCCCAAGGGGCTGTATGCCGAGACGCGCGCCGACGATCTGGTGATCCGCGTCATCCGCGAGCTGATCCGGCGTAATCCGAACCTGCCGCCGGAGCGCGTCGACGAGGTGGCCATCGCGGCCACCACGCAGATCGGCGACCAGGGCCTGACCATCGGCCGCTCCGCCGCGGTGCTGGCCGGACTGCCCAAGAGCGTGCCCGGCTACTCCATCGACCGCATGTGCGCCGGTGCCATGACCGCCGTGACCTCGGTCGCCGGAGGCATCGCCTTCGGCGCCTACGACGTCGCCATCGCCGGCGGCGTCGAGCACATGGGCCGCCACCCGATGGGCGAGGGCGTGGACCCCAACCCCCGGTTCCTGGCCGAGCAGCTCGTGGACGGCTCCGCCCTGGTCATGGGCATGACCGCGGAGAACCTGCACGACCGCTACCCCACCATCACCAAGCAGCGCGCGGACGCCTTCGCCCTCGCCTCGCAGGAGAAGGTCGCCAAGGCCTACGCCGACGGCAGGATCCAGCCCGACCTGGTCCCGATGGCCACCCGGTCGGCGGAGCAGGGCTGGGGCCTGGCCACCGTCGACGAGGCCCCCCGCCCCGGCACCACCCTGGAGGGGCTCGCCGCGCTGAAGACCCCCTTCCGCCCGCACGGCCGGGTCACCGCGGGCAACGCCTCCGGCATCAACGACGGCGCGACCGGCTGCATCGTGGCCGCCTCCGACGTCGCCGAGGAGCTCGGCCTGGCGCCCAAGATGCGCCTGGTCTCCTACGCCTTCGCCGGCGTGGACCCCGAGGTCATGGGGGTCGGCCCGATCCCGTCCACCGAGCGGGCGCTCCGCCTGGCCGGGCTCTCCATCTCCGACATCGGCCTGTTCGAGATCAACGAGGCCTTCGCCGTGCAGGTGCTGGCGTTCCTGGAGCACTTCGGCATCGCCGACGACGACGCCCGCGTCAACCCCTACGGCGGCGCGATCGCCTTCGGTCACCCGCTGGCCTCCTCGGGCGTGCGGCTCATGACGCAGCTGGCGCGCGAGTTCGGCGAGCGCCCCGACGTCCGGTACGGCGTGACCACGATGTGCGTCGGCATGGGCATGGGCGGGACGGTCATCTGGGAGAACCTGGGCTGGGAAGGTAACAAGTGACGGACATCAAGGAACTGTTCGCCGACGAGGTCGTCACCAAGGCGATCGTCCGCGACGTGGAACTGCCCTACGGCGCGGGCACCATGGCGCTGATCACGCTGGACAACGGCTTCGACCACACCAAGCCGTCCACGTTCGGCCCCGGGGGGCTCACCTCCCTGAACGAGGCCCTCGACTCGATCGCCGGCCGCGGGGACCTGGCGGCCGTGGGCGTCATCGGCAAGCCGTTCATCTTCGCGGTGGGCGCCGACCTCAAGGGCGCCGCCACGGTCGCCGAGCGGGAGCAGGCGCTCGCGATCGGCAGGCTGGGCCACGAGGTGTTCCGCCGCCTCGGCGAGCTGGAGGTGCCGTCGTTCGCGTTCGTCAACGGCGCGGCGATGGGCGGCGGCCTGGAGGTCGCCCTCCACTGCACCTACCGGACCATCTCCTCCGGCGTGCCCGCGGTGGCCCTGCCCGAGTGCTTCCTCGGCCTGGTGCCCGGCTGGGGCGGCACCCAGCTGCTGCCCCGTCTGATCGGCCCGGCCGCGGCCATCAAGCTGATCATCGAGAACCCGCTCTCGCAGAACCGCATGATCAAGGGCCGGGACGCCTTCGCGGCCGGTGTCGCCGACGCGATGTTCGAGCCGGCCGACTTCCTGGAGGAGTCGCTGCGCTGGGCGGCCCGGGTGCTGCGCGGCGAGGTGACCGTCTCCCGCGCCGACCACACCGCCGACGACTGGTCCAAGACCGTCGCCGACGCCCGCTTCCTGGTCGACATGAAGCTGCACGGCGCCTCCCCCGCCCCCTACCGGGCGCTGGAGCTGATCGAGCTGGCCCGCACCGCCTCGCGTGAGGAGGGCTTCGCCGCCGAGGACCGGGCGCTGGCCGACCTCCTCATGGGCGACGAGCTCCGCGCCGGCCTCTACTCCTTCGACCTGGTGCAGCGCCGGGCCAAGAAGCCCGCCGGAGCCCCCGACAAGGCCCTGGCCCGCAAGGTCACCAAGGTGGGCGTCGTCGGCGCGGGTCTGATGGCCTCGCAGATGGCGCTGCTGTTCGCCCGCCGCCTGGAGGTCCCGGTCGTGCTGACCGACCTGGACCAGGCCCGGCTGGACAAGGGCGTCGGCTACGTCCACGCCGAGATCGACAAGCTGCTGGGCAAGGGCCGGATCTCCGGCGACCAGGCCAACCGGCTCAAGGCCCTGGTGACCGGCTCGCTGACCAAGGACGCCTTCGCCGACGCCGACTTCGTCATCGAAGCCGTCTTCGAGGACCTGAAGGTCAAGCAGAAGGTGTTCGCCGAGGTGGAGGAGGTCGTCTCCGCCGAGTGCGTGCTGGCCACCAACACCTCCTCGCTGTCGCTGACCGAGATGGCCGCCGCGCTGCGGCACCCCGAGCGGGTCGTGGGCTTCCACTTCTTCAACCCGGTGGCCGTGATGCCGCTGCTGGAGATCATCCGGGGCGCCGAGACCGACGACGCGACGCTGGCCACCGCCTTCGCCGTCGGCAGGTCGCTGAAGAAGTCGTCGGTGCTGGTCAAGGACGCGCCCGCGTTCGTGGTCAACCGGCTGCTGACCCGCTTCATGGGCGAGGTCATCGGCGCCGTCGACGAGGGCACCCCGCTGGAGGTCGCCGACCACGCGCTGGACGGGCTCGGCCTGCCGATGACCCCGTTCACGCTGCTGCAGCTCGTCGGCCCGGCCGTCGCGCTGCACGTCGCCGAGACCATGCACGCGGCCTTCCCGTCCCGCTACGGGGTGTCGGACAACCTCGCCAGGCTGGTCGCGGCCGGCAAGCCCGGCGTCTACGCGCCGGACTTCTCGTTGGACGCCGAGGCGGTGGCCCTCTTCTCCGGCGGGACCTCCCCGTCGACCGCCGAGGAGGTACGGCTGCGCGCGCTGCGGGCGCTCGCCGAGGAGGTCCGCATCATGCTCGACGAGGGCGTGGTCGCGGCCGCCCAGGACATCGACCTGTGCATGATCCTCGGCGCGGGCTGGCCGTTCCACCTGGGCGGCATCACCCCGTATCTGGACCGGGCCGGGATCGCCGAGCCGCGTTTCCTGCCGCCGGGCGTGGCCTCCGTCCCCGCCTAGCCGCCTCCTGGAGCGGTCTGTCCGGGCCGGGCCGTCCACCCGCCGCCTACGGTGTAGGAGGTGCTGTTGGCGCGCTGCGTGCTCCAGCTGTTGGCCGCGGTGTAGGTGACGGTCTTCGAGCCAAGGGTGGCGCCACCAGCGGTGTAGCCGGAGGTGCCGGTGCCCGTGGCCTCGGTCGCCGCGGCCAGGACATCGCTGATGAACTGGGCGGTGTCCTTGGTCGAGCCGACAGTGTAGGCCGACAGGGCCATGACCTTGATCGTGTCCGTGGT
>NZ_JBSFPS010000279.1:0-13122 GCF_053588315.1 Streptosporangium sp. NPDC003464
ACCGCGGTGAGCGCGGCCGTGCCGACCGAGGCGGCGTCGATCGCGCCGTCCGTCCCGCCCGGCACCAGCTCCCGTACGGCGGAGCCCAGCTCGGCGTCGCGGGGTACGAAGAACTCGGCGCCGAAGCCCCGGACGAGATCCTCGTCCCCGGCCCCCGCCACGGCGACCACCCGCAGCCCGCGCGCCACCGCCAGCTCGACGGCGTAGCCGCCGACCCCGCCGGCCGCCCCGGTCACCAGCAGGGTCTGGCCCGCGGCCAGGCCGGCGAGGTCCAGGGCCTGGTCGGCGGTGAGGCCGTTGAGCGGGAGCGTGGCCGCCTGGGCCGGGGTGGCGCGGACGGGGGCGGGGGCCACCGCGTCGGCGTCCAGCACGATCTGCTCGGCGTAGGCGCCCAGGGGGAGGTCGAGCCGGTCGGCCAGGCCGATCACCCGGTCGCCCACCGCGAACCCGGTGACCCCGGCGCCGGTCTCCTCGACCACCCCGGCCACGTCCCAGCCGAGCCCGTGGACCTCGCGCCGCTCGGCCAGCCCGCCCTCGACGAGCGCCCCGGTCCGGACCGCCACGTCGACCGGGTTGACGCCCGCCGCCTCCACCCGTATCCGCACCTGACCGGTGCCGGGACGGGGGACCGGCACCTCCTCGACCTCCAGGGTCCCGGACCCGCCGAACGTACGGACCACAACCGCGCGCATCCTCGCCTCCATCGCTGCCTCCCTCGCCGATTGGCTGACTGAGACGAACCTATGGAGTGTTACTCTCCATCGGGAAGTACGCACGTGAAGGTACGTACCGCACCGGAAGGAGCGCCATGGCCACCCAGACGGCCGCACAGCGGCGAGAGGGCGCGCGGGCCGCCTACGACGCCTACCTGGCGGCCTGCCCGGCCAGGGAGCTGCTCGACACCATCAGCGACAAGTGGGTCAGCCTGGTCCTGAACGCGCTGTCGGACGGCCCGCTGCGCTACAGCGACCTGGGCCGGATCATCGCGGGCGTCAGCCAGAAGATGCTCACCCAGACCCTGCGCGGCATGGAGCGCGACGGCCTGGTCTCCCGCACGGTCACCCCCTCGGTGCCGGTCCGCGTCGACTACGCCCTCACCGAGCTCGGCCGTGACCTTCAGCCGCTCATGCGGGCCATCAAGGCGTGGGCCGAGAGCCACATCGAGCAGGTCCACAGTGCCCGCGAGGCCTACGACACCCGCGCCTGACCGCGCCTGACCGGGCGGGGCCGCGGTGGGATCTAGGAGGGCCGCTCCTGGCCGCGTGGGCTGTCACCCCGGGGATCGAGGGGGCGCTCGAAGAACGTCTCCAGCACGACCACGGTCTGGGTGCTCGTGACACCGGGGACGTCGTGCAGGCGCCTGAGCACGGCCTGCAGGTCCTCGGGGCTGGAGGTGCGCACCTTGACCAGCAGGGAGGCGGCCCCGGCGACGATGTGGGCCTCCTCGATCCAGGGCAGCGCGGCGAGCGCGGCGGCGGTCTCCTCGCCGCCCATCCACGCGTTGGCGTCGATCATCACGAAGGCCGCCACGCCCTTGCCGACCGCCGCCGGGTCGACGTCCACCGAGGTCCGCCTGATCACACCACGCAGGCGGAGCTTGCGCACACGCTCGTGGGTGGCCCCGCTGGACAGGCCCACGGCCTCGCCGAGCGCGGCGTACGACTGGGTGGCGTCGGCCTGGAGCAGGGCGAGGAGTTCACGGTCGATGTTGTCCACGGTGAGCATCGTACTGCCGAACGTAAGTCGGTAGTGAAAGGTATTGACCGAATGGCATCCTGTGTTCTTAAGTATGCACAGAACGAAATCCTAAGGACGGGGACGATGGAGACGATCGAGGCGCGCTTCGAGACGCTGGACGACCGGTTCAAGGCATGCCGTGGCGACGACCGCATCGAGCGGCTCCACACGGGCTGCCGGTGGGCCGAAGGCCCGGTCTACTTCCCGGCGGGCCGTTACCTGCTCTGGAGCGACATCCCCAACGACCGGATGCTCCGCTGGGACGAGATGACCGGCGCGGTCGGCCCGTTCCGGCAGCCCGCCGGCTACACCAACGGCCACACCGTCGACCGCGAGGGCCGGCTGGTCTCCTGTGAGCAGGGCAACCGCCGGGTCACCAGGACCGAGCACGACGGCTCCATCACGGTGATCGCCGACCGTTGGGAGGGCAGGCGCCTCAACAGCCCCAACGACGTGGTGGTGAAGTCGGACGGAACGATCTGGTTCACCGACCCGTCCTACGGCATCGACACCGACTACGAGGGCCACCGCGCGGAGAGCGAGATCGGAGCCTGCCACGTCTACCGCGTGGACCCGGCCACCGGGGAGGTCCGGATGGTGGCCGGCGACTTCGTCCGCCCCAACGGCCTGGCCTTCTCCACCGACGAGTCCACGCTCTACGTCGTCGACACCAGGGTCAACCACATCCGCTCGTTCGGTGTGAACGGGGACGGCACGCTCTCGGGCGGCGAGGTGCTGGCCAAGTGCGCCGTGGGCGTCTTCGATGGCATCCGCGTGGACACCGCCGGGCGGATCTGGGCCGCGGCCGGGGACGGCGTGCACTGCTTCGACCCCGACGGCACGCTGATCGGCAAGATCCACATTCCCGAGGCGGTGTCCAACCTCTGCTTCGGCGGCCTGAAGCGCAACCAGCTGTTCATCACGGCCACGTCCTCGGTCTACACCATCCTGCTCACCGTGAACGGCGCCACCCGGCCCTCGTAGGCCGCCCGGCCGGGCGGCGCCGCCACCGCCATGGCCGGCCCGGCCGCACACTCCGGCCCCGGTCACGACGTGCCGCCGGAGCGGCGTCGCCCGGTCGCCGGTCACGGCCCGCGGACCGGGCGGGGCCGCGGTGGGGCCGCGGTGGGCGCGCCGGTCAGGCCGTGGAGCCGCCGTCGACCACGATGTCGCTCCCGACGACGAAGCCCGCGTCCTCGGAGGCGAGCCAGAGGACGGTGCCGGTGATCTCGTCGAGGGAGCCGACCCGGCCGATCGGGAGCTGCTGCTTCACGCGGGCCGCCCGGTCGGCCTCCGTCTCGCCCGGGCGCATGGACATCGCGGTGTCGTGCGGGCCGGGGCTGACAGTGTTGATCCGGATGCCCCGGCCGATGTATTCCAGCGCCGCGGTGCGCGTCAGCGCCGTCACCCCCGCCTTGGAGGCGGCGTAGGCGCCGAACCCGGGGATGCGCTTGTGCGCCCCCATCTGTGAGCTGAAGTTGACGATGACCCCGCCGCCGCCGGCCAGCATCGCCGGGATCTCGTGCTTCATCGACAGGAAGGTCCCGGTCAGGTTGATGTCGACCACCCGGGCGAAGTCCTCCCAGGCCTGGTCGGCCACCTCGCCCGTGGCGAGCACCCCGGCGTTGTTGATCGCGATGTCCAGCCTGCCGTACCGCTCCACGATCTGCTCCACCAGCCCGGCGACCGAGGCGGAGTCGGAGACGTCCACGGTCAGGGCGGCGGCCCGGCCGTCCTCGGCCTCGATCAGCTTCACGGTCTGGCCGAGCGCCTCGTGCCCCCGGGCGGCGACCACGACCTGGGCGCCCTCGCGGGCGAATCCCCGTGCGACGGCCCGGCCGATGCCCGCCCCGCCCCCGGTCACCAGAACCACCTTGTCCTGAAATTTCATGACTGCTCCAAAAAATAATTGATCGATCAGTCCAGAATCCTGAGCGCCTGGGCGGCGGCGTCACGCAGACGTGCGGGGTCCGGCATCCCCTTGGCCGTCAGCCGCAGCCCCTGCAGGAAGACCAGCAGGAACCGGGCCAGCGCCCGCGGGTCGCGGTCGGCGGCCAGCTCCCCCTGCGCCTGCGCCCGGATGAGCGCCGAGGTCAGCGCGGTCTCCAGCGAGGTCCAGTTGGCGTCGACGAACCTGGCGACCGCGTCGTCGCCGGGGAGCAGCTCCCCGGCCGCGTTCGCGATCATGCAGCCGCGCCGTCGCTGGTCACGGATGGAGTCTTCGGCGTAGAACTCCACCAGGCGGCGTACGGCCGGCAGCGCGGCCCCCGGCTGCGACAGCATCTCCACCGGCGAGGGTTCCCTGGTCTCCAGGTAACGCCGCAGGGCCTTCAGGTAGAGATCGTGCTTGCCGCCGAAGGTGGCGTACAGGCTCGCCCGGCCGATCCCCAGGTGCCCCACCAGGTCGGCCATCGAGGTCGCCTCGTAGCCGCGCTCCCAGAACAGCTCCAGCGCCGCCTGGAGGGCGGTGTCCGGATCGAACTCCTTCGTTCTCGCCATGGGGGGACCGTAGACCAAAATGGAACGATCGGTCAAGTAAGGTGTGCGTCGCCCGCCTCGGCACCGGGCGCCCCGGGCCGGGGGACTACTCCCACCGGAACAGCCGTGCGGCCAGCACGCCGGTGACGAGCACGGTCGCCGCCATCACCACCAGGTGCAGCGGCTGGGGCGCGTGGCCCGCCCACGTGTCGCGCAGCGCCTGGGCGAACGGCGCCATCGGCAGGAAGTCGCCGATCCGCCGCACCAGCTCCGGCAGGAGCTCCCGGGGGACCCACATGCCCGCCACGAACAGCAGGGGGAACATCAGCAGCGAGCCGATCCCGGGGGCGGTCTTGGCGTTGGGCGCCATGGCGGCGATCAGCAGGCCGAGCCCGAACATCGAGGCGGTGCCGAGCAGGAACACGCCCGCGAACGCCAGGGGGCTCCTGGGCGCGGCCACGCCGAGGACCAGGTTGCCCAGGACGATCATCAGGGCGGTCGCGACGGCCGCCACCGCGAGGTTGTTCACCACCTGGGCGACCAGCAGCCGGACCGGGCCGACCGGGGTGGTCGACATCCGGCGCAGCACGCCGTTGTCCCGGTAGGTCACCAGGACGCTGGGCAGCGCGGTCAGCGCCATCGTCACCACGGACAGGATCACCATCATGCCGGGGAGCTGGGTGTCGATCACCCGCTGCCCGCCCAGCTCCGGGCTCGCCTCCTGGAAGCCGGGGATGCTGCCCAGCCCCAGCAGGAGCGCCAGCGGGAGCAGGACCGCCATGACCGGGCCGCCCGGCTCCCGCAGGAAGAGCTTCGCCTCGGTCAGGATCATCTTGTTCATTCGGAGATCTTCTTTCCGGTGAGGGCGAGGAAGGCGTCGTCGAGGGTGGCCTGCTCGACCCGCAGGTCGGCGGGGACGACGCCGGCCGAGGCCAGGGCGGTGGTGACCGCGACGAGCAGGTCGCCGGTGCCGGTGACCTCGATCCGGCCGCCCTCGCGGCTCACCTCGGTCACCTCGGGCAGGGCGTCGAGCACCGCGCCGTCGAAGGCCCCGACGGGCCGGAACCTGAGGCGCTGGTGGGCAGCGGCCCGGGAGACCAGGCCGGAGGGGCTGTCGACGGCGACCACCCGGCCGGCGTCGATCACCGCCAGCCGGTCGCAGAGCCGCTCGGCCTCCTCCATGAAGTGGGTGACCAGCACGATCGTCACCCCGTCGGCGCGGACCTGCTCGATGAGCTCCCAGGTGTCGCGGCGGGCCTGCGGGTCGAGACCCGTGGTCAGCTCGTCCAGGATCGCCACCCGAGGGGCGCCGACCAGCGCGAGCGCGATGGACAGCCGCTGCTGCTGACCGCCGGAGAGCTTGCCGTAGAAGGTGTCCCGCTTGTCGCCGAGCCCGACCCGCTCCAGCAGCGCGCCCCAGTCGGCGGGCGCCCGGTAGAAGGAGGCGTAAAGGTCGAGCGCCTCCCAGACCTTGATCTTCGCGGGCAGCGCGGAGCTCTGCAGCTGGACGCCGAGCCGCTCCTTGAGCTCCGCGCCGTCCAGGCCGCCGAGCACCCGCACGGTGCCGGAGTCGGGGGTGCGCAGGCCGGCGACGCACTCGACGGTCGTCGTCTTGCCGGCGCCGTTGGGGCCGAGAACGCCGAAGATCTCGCCCTCCTCGACGGTGAACGACACGTCGTCCACCGCGAGCTGGTCGCGGTACCGCTTACGGAGGTTGCTCACCTCGATGACCTTCATGCCGACGACGCTAGGAACTCCGCGAGCCGTACAGAATCCGTCTGGGCACCCGGCGGGGGTGTAGCTAACTCCACCCCCGGACGGCGTCCAGCGCCACTGGGCGCGACCGGCCCGATGGTCGAGACTTTCGGGCATGAGGCGACACGTGGTGACGATCGGCCGGGCCCTGGCTCTCGGGGCGCTGGCCCTGATGGACGTCGTCCTGTTCGGGGTGGCCCTGGTCACCGCCGCCATGACCGCGCTGGGGCTGATCTTCGTCTTCACTCCCGTGGTCAGGCTGGTCAGGCGCCGCACGATGCTCGCCAGGAGGCTGGCCGGCCGATGGCTGGGCGCCGAGATAGCGCCGTCCTACCTCCCGCCCCCGCCCCCGCCCCGGCGCCAGCCCGACGGCTGGTACCGCTATGAGCGCCAGCTCTACAAGACGCCGCGCTGGCCCGAGTGGAACAACCGCTGGAAGTGGATGTTCACCGACCCGGCCACCTGGCGGGACGGGCTCTGGCTGTCGCTGAACCCGCTCGCCGGCGGGGTCCTGTTGCTGCCCCTGGCCGCGGCCGGGTACGGCCTGGCCATGCCGTGGTACTGGACCCCGGCGGCCGCCCCTCTGGGAGCGGCCGTCGCCGTGGCCGGGGTGGCCGCGACGCCCTGGCTGCTGCGCTGCTACACGTGGTGGACCCGGCTGCTGCTGTCGCCCACCGCCAAGTCCATGCTGGCCGGCCGGGTCCAGCGGCTCGACCAGGTCAGGCTGGAGGCGGCCGACTCCCAGGCGGCCGAGCTGCGGCGGATCGAGCGCGACCTGCACGACGGGGCCCAGGCCAGGCTCGTCGCCATGGGCATGACGCTCGGCGCGGTCGAGGAACTGGTGGACAAGGACCCGGCCGCGGCCAAGGCGCTGCTGGCCAAGGTGCGCGAGGCCTCGTCCGTGGCGCTCACCGAGCTGCGCGACCTGGTCCGGGGCATCCACCCGCCGGTCCTGGCCGAGCGCGGCCTCGGTGACGCCGTACGCGCCCTGGCGCTGGACAGCCCGCTGCAGGTCACGGTCACCGTCGCGATGAAGTCCCGGCCCGAGTCGCCCGTCGAGTCGGCGGCCTACTTCTCGATCAGCGAACTGCTCACCAACGCGGCCCGGCACGGAGGCGCGGACCGCGTGTGGATCGACATCAGCGACCGGGGCAGGGCGCTGCGCGTCACCGTCACCGACGACGGCGCGGGCGGCGCCGACCCCTCCCGGGGCAGCGGTCTACGGGGCATCGAGCGGCGGCTGGCGGCCTTCGACGGGGTGCTCGCGCTCAGCAGCCCGGCCGGCGGCCCGACCACGGCCACCCTCGACCTGCCGAACGCGTCCGGCTGGGACGCCCCGCCGGACAAGCCCTCGCTGCCCCGGCGCAAGGCCGTCCTCGTCGCGCTCGGCTGGGGGCTGGGCTGGCTCCCCCTGTTCCCGCAGGGCCTGGTCGCGATGATCGTCAAGCTCGCCGGCGAGGAGAAGTTCAGCTGGTTCTACGCTCTCTACCTGCCCGAGCCGTGGCAGTGGCCGGCCATCGTCCTCAACATCCTGCTGGGCCTGGCCCTGTACGGCATGGCTCTGGCGATCCCCATCGCGCACTCGCGCAGGCAGTGGATGGCAGAGGTGATGACGGCCCGTCTATGGTTGGGCAAGTGAGCCCCCGAGTCGTCATCGCCGAGGACCTCTACCTGCTCAGAGACGGCCTGGTCCACCTGCTCCAGGCTCATGGTTTCGAGGTCGTCGCGGCGGTCGAGTCCGGGCCCGAGCTGCTGAGTGCGCTGACCGGCGAGCGGCCCGACGTCGCCGTGGTCGACGTACGGCTGCCGCCCACCTTCACCGACGAGGGACTCCAGGCTGCGCTGGCCGCCCGCCGGGCCGTCCCCGGCCTGCCGGTGCTGGTGCTCTCCCAGCACGTCGAGCAGCTCTACGCCCGCGAGCTGCTGGCCGACGGCTCCGGGGCGGTCGGCTACCTCCTGAAGGACCGGGTGTTCAACGCCGAGCAGTTCGTCGACGCGGTCCGCCGGGTCGCCGCCGGGGGCACCGCGATGGACCCCGAGGTGATCGCCAAGCTTCTGGTCAGCACCGCCCGGCACGGGCCGCTCGGCGCGCTGACCCCGCGCGAGCGCGAGGTGCTGGAGCTGATGGCCGAGGGCCGTTCCAACGCCGCCATCTCCCAGCGCCTGTTCCTCAGCGAGAGCGCGGTCGGCAAGCACACGGCCAGCATCTTCGGCAAGCTCGGCCTCGCCCCGTCCGACGACGACAACCGCCGGGTGCTGGCCGTCCTGACCTACCTCAACGCCGCCCGCTCCCAGCCGTAACCGCTCCGGGCCCTGGCCGCCGGGCGGCCCGGTGGACGACCCCGGTCACCGCCCTAGTCGCGCCCGAACGGGGTCATGACCTTGCAGCCGCCGGGGATCTCGCGCGCCTGGGCGTGCAGGCTGTCGGAGAAGCGGCCGAGCAGTGCGATCAGCTGCTCGCGCTCCCCGGCGGTGAACGTCTCGGAGAGCAGGCGCTCGACAGCCGACGCGGACGCGTCGGCCTCCTCCAGAGCGGCCCTTCCCTTCTCGGTCAGGCGGGTCTCCAGCACGTTGCGGTGCCATGGGTGCGCGGTCCGCTCGACGAGCCCCTTGTTCTCCAGGTTGCCCAGGGTCGTGGCCATCGTCTGCGGGGTGACCAGGCACGCGCGGGCCAGCGCGGCGGCCGACATGCCGGGGCTCTCCCCCAGGAAGTAGAGCGCCTGGTACTGCGGCACGGTCAGGCCGGACGGCTTGAGCACCATGTGCTTGAGCGCCATCAACTCCTGCTCCACCCGCTTGACGTGGCTTCCCAGCCGCTCGTCCGGAGGCATTCCCATGCACAGGATCCTACCCAACGACAGGGTTTGACTAGTTATCAGAGTTCTGTCTATCGTCAGCTCTCGTCTTAAAGCATGAACTCTGAGAGGCGATAGCCGTGGCGCTTACCCGACAGGCCGGGCACCGGCCGGGGATCACCCTGGCCACCGTGGCCGTGGCGGGCACGATGCTGCCGATCTCCGTGATGGCCCCGGCCCTCGCCCTGTCCGCCCTCGGGCGGGAGCTGGGGGCCGGGCTGGTCGGCCAGCAGTGGGTCCTGCACGGATACAACGTCGCGTTCGCCGCGTGCATGCTTCCCGCCGGGGCACTGGCCGACCGGTTCGGCCGCAGGCGGGTCTTCGCGCTCGGCACGCTGCTGTTCGCGCTCGCCTCGCTGGTCTGCGCCCTCGCGCCGACGATCCTGGTGATGGACCTGGCCAGGGCCGTGCAGGGCGCCGCGGCGACCGGCGTGCTGACCGCGGGCAGCGCGGTCCTGGCCGGCGCCTTCGAGGGCGGGGCCCGGGCCCGGGCGTTCGGCGTCCTCGGCACGGCCTTCGGCACGGGCATCGCGCTCGGGCCCGTCATCGGCGGAGGGCTGCTCGCGCTGGGCGGCTGGCGGGCGGTGTTCCTGTCCAACGTCGTGGTCGCGGTGGCCGCGGTCGCCCTCGGCGTGCCGCACATGAGGGAGTCCCGCGACCCCGGCGCCACGCGCTTCGACCGGGCCGGGGCACTGACCTTCACCGGCGCGCTCGCCCTGTTCACCCTCGCCACCGTCGAGGGGCCGCAGCTCGGCTGGGCGCACGGGGGCGTCCTGGCGATGTTCGCCGGGGCGGCCGGGCTGCTGCTGGCCTTCGTCGGGATCGAGACGCGGAGCGTCCGCCCGATGCTCGACCTGGGCCTGCTGCGCGACCGCCGCTTCCTCGCGGTCATCTGGATGGTGTTCGCGATGGGCTTCGGGTTCGTCGCCCCCGGCACCTACCTGCCGCTCTACTTCCGCTCGGTCGGCGGAGCGGGTCCGCTCGACGCCGGGCTCAGCATGGTCCCGCTGGGCCTGCCGGTGCTGCTGGTGCCGCCGGCGGCCGGAGCCCTCCTCCGGAGATTCTCGCTGCGCGCGCTGCTGACCGCCGCCCTGGCCCTGATCGCCGTGGGAGACCTGTGGCTGGTGACGCTGACCCCCGCCGGGGGCTGGACCCAGGTCGCCGGACCGCTGACCGTCCTCGGCCTGGGCGTCGGACTGGCGTTCGGCCTGATCGACAACGCGGCGGTCAGCGCCGCGCCGCCCGAACGGGCCGGGATGGCCTCCGGGGTGTTCAACACCATGCGCCTGGCCGGTGAGGCGGTGGCGGTCAGTGTCACCGGGGCCCTGCTGGTCAGCCTGACCCGGTCAGGTCTGGACGGCGACCGCGACCTCGCCAACCGCGTGGTCGCCGGAGACCTGGCCGGGATCCCGCCGCATGCCGCCGGCGTCTACACCGACTCCCTGCGCCTGACCCTCCTCGCGATCGCCGTCTTCACCGCCGTCTCCGCGGCCGTCTTCCTCTCCCTGAACCGCCGCGCCCGTCCCTGAGCCGCCGGCCCCGTCCATCCCTGAGCCGCCGAGTCCATCCCTGAGCCACCGGATCCGTTCGAACCGCCGGCCCCGTCCATCCCCCGGCCAACCGCCTCACCCCAAGGAGACCCCATGCCTCTCGTGACCGTGGGCACCACATCCGTCGACTACCGCGTCAGCGGTTCGGGCCCCGGCCTGGTGCTCGTCCACGGCACCGGCGCCGACGCCGACAGCAACTGGGCGCCGCTCGTCGAGGCCGTCGGGCACCGCTTCACCGTGGTGGCGGTCAACCTGCCCGGCGCCGGAGAGACCGCCGACCGGGGGGAGCCGCTGACCGTGGAGGGGCTCGCCGACCAGGTGGCCGCGGCCGCGGCGGACGCCGGGCTGGCGGAGTACCACATCGTCGGCCACTCCCTCGGCGCGGTCGTCGCCACCGCCGTGGCCGCCCGCCGTACCGATGAGGTGCTGTCGCTGTTCGCCCACGCGGGATGGGTCACCAGCGGCCCCCGGGAGATCTTCCAGTTCGACTACTGGGCCCGGCTGCTCCGCGCCGACAAGGAACTGCTCGCCCGGCTGCTCCAGCTCACCGCGATGGGCCCGGCCACGCTCGCGGCCCGCGGGACCGGTGACTTCGAGGACGCCGCGGCCGGGTTCACCGCCCTGCTCGACGGGCGGATCCTGCGGCAGATCGAGCTGGACGCCAGGGTGGACATCTCCCCGATGCTCCAGTGGATCAAGGCCCCGGCCATGTTCCTCGCCGGCGCCCACGACCTGATCGTGCCCCCGCGCCACCAGCGGGAGCTGGCCGACCGCGTCTACGGCGCCGGCTACCGCGAGGTCGAGGGCGGCCACGCCCTGCCGTTCGAGAACCCGGAGCTGTTCGTGGCGGTCGTCGCGGAGTGGCTGGACGGGTTCTGACGGGCCGGGCGCGGCGGGCGGCTCCGCCGTGCCCGCGGAGGGCGGTCCGGAGCCCGGCCGATCTCGGCCGTCATGGGCCCCGCCGTGCCCCCGCGGGAGGGCGGCACGGTGCGCTCCTGGTGGAGACGCCGGGAGAGGCCCCGCCGCGCCCGCGCGGGAGGGCGTCAGCCGCGCCCGACCAGCCCGGTCTCGTAGGCCGTGATGACCGCCTGCACCCGGTCGCGCAGTCCGAGCTTGGTCAGCACGTTGCTCACGTGGGTCTTGACCGTGTGCTCGCTGACCACCATCGTGGCCGCGATCTCGGCGTTGGACAGGCCGCGGCCGAGGAGCCCGAGGGTCTCGCGTTCCCTGGCGGTCAGCGCGTCGAGCCCGGCCACCGGGGCCGGGGGCCTAACCTGCTTGCGGACCATGTCGTCGATCAGCCGCCGGGTCACCGACGGCGCGAGCAGCGACTCGCCGGCGGCCACCACCCGGACCGCGTGGACCAGGTCGTCGCGGCGCACGTCCTTCAGCAGGAACCCGCTGGCCCCGGCGTGCAGCGCGTCGTAGACGTAGTCGTCCTGGTCGAACGTGGTCAGCATGAGCACCTTGGTGGAGGTCTCCTCGCAGACCACCCGGGCGGCCGCGATGCCGTCCATCCTGGGCATCCTGATGTCGAGCAGCAGCAGGTCGGGCCGGTGCTCGCGGACCGCGGCGACCGCCTCGGCCCCGTCGCCCGCCTCGGCCACGACGGCGATGTCCGGCTGGGCATCCAGGATCATGGAGAACCCGCCCCTGACCAGCTCCTGGTCGTCGGCCACCACCACACGGATGCTCATCAGCCAACCTTCCCCTTCTACGGAGCCTTCCGGAGGATTCCGGAGCTTCCCGGAGTTTCTCCTCGAAGCCCGACCCGTGCCGGGGAGCCTCGCATGTACGACCATATTGGTCGGCGCCTCGGCCCGTGCCTGCCGGGCGGTCCGAGCCCCTCCCCTGTTGTACGGCCGGCCGCTCCCGTCCGCATGGAGGAGATATGCGGTGGCTGGGAGGTTCTTGTCGGTCCCACCGGCTACGGTGCTGTTGACGTACGGCCACCGCGGATGGCGGTGCCGTTCAGGACGGAGGGATGATCAGGTGAAGATCCAGGTTGACCGTGATGTCCTGGCCGACGCGGTGGCCTGGGTCGCCCGGGCGCTGCCGAACCGTCCGGCTCTCCCCGTGCTCTCCGGGCTGCTGCTGGAGGCCGACGACGACCTCGTGCTGTCGGCCTTCGACTACGACGTCTCCGCCCGGGCCTCGATCGAGGCCGACGTGGCGGAGCCGGGCCGGGTGCTGATCCCCGGCCGGATCCTCGCGGAGATCACCCGGAGCCTGCCCGCCGAGCCGGTGGAGATCGCCATCAGCGGTTCCGAAGCGGTGCTGACCTGCGGCAGCGCCGAGTTCGGCCTGCTCACCATGCCGGTGGAAGACTTCCCGACCCTGCCGGCCATGCCACCGAAGATCGGTGCGGTCGGCGGCGGGGTCTTCGCCAGCGCGGTCGGCCAGGTGGCCCCCGCGGCCAGCCGCGACGAGACGCTCCCCATGCTGACGGGCATCCGGGTCGACATCTCCGGCGAGACCGTGGCCATGGCCGCCACCGACCGCTACCGGATCGCGGCCAGGGAGTTCGGCTGGCGTCCCGAGCGGCCCGGCGGCACGGCCGCGGCCATGGTGCCCGCCCGGGTGCTGGTCGAGGTGGCCAAGTCACTGCGCGGCGGCGAGGTGTCGATGGCGCTGGGCGACGGGGTCGCGGGGTTCGAGAGCGTCGGCCGGAGCACCACGGTCCGCCTGCTCGACGAGCAGTTCATCGACTACCGCGCGCGGCTGACCGACGACTGGCCGATCCGGGC
>NZ_JBSFPS010000280.1:0-13121 GCF_053588315.1 Streptosporangium sp. NPDC003464
CCGTGGGTGTGGCCGGACAGCTGGAGGTCGACACCGTACTCGGCTGCCTGGACGGCCTGGACCGGCTGGTGGGCGAGGAGGACCGTGGACCGGGACCGAGGAGCTTGACGCGCTCGCCGCGGCCCAGGGTCCTGGCCAGGGCCGCCTCCGCCTCCTCGATGGCCAGCCAGTGCCCGTAGGTGATGGGGGAGACGCCCCGGGAGGCGAGGAGGTCGTCCAGGTCGGCGCGGCGGGCCGGCTCGCGGCCGGCGAGGTCGGCCAGCAGGGTGCGGACCGTCTCCGCGGCGTCGGACTTGTTGGTGCCGATCACGCCGGTGGGACCGCGCTTGAGCCAGCCGGCCACGTACTCGCGGTCACGGACCCGGCCGGCCTCGTTCGGGACGGTCATGGTGGCCTCGGAGAAGGGGACGCCGGGCAGCGGCACGCTCCGGTAGCCGACCGAGCGCAGGACTATGCCGACCGGGAGGGTCTCGAACTCGCCGGTGCCCACGACGCGGCCGTCCACCAGCCGGGTCCGTTCGAGCCTGAGCGCCTCCACCCGGCTCTCGCCGAGGATCTCCACCGGGCGCATCCAGAACCGCACGTCCAGCCTCCGGGGGCGGCCCACCGGGGTGCGGGCGGCCCAGCCCTGCAGCACCTCGACGTTCCCCCGGACCTGGCGCGGCAGGTCCGTGACGTCCGCCACCGCCTCCTCGGGCCGCACGCACACGTCGGCGTTGGTCAGCTCGCCCAGCTCCCGGAGCTCCTTCAGGGTGAACTTGGCGTGCTCGGGCCCCCGGCGGCCGATCATGTGGATGGCCTTGACCTGGCTGCCGGCCAGCCGGGACAGCACCTCGTCGGGCACGTCCGTGGCGCGCAGCTCCTCGGCGGTCTTGGCGAGGACGCGCACCACGTCCACCGCCACGTTGCCCACGCCGATCACCGCGACCTCCGGGCTGTCGAGGACGAAGCGGTCGGCGGGCATGTCGGGGTGGCCGCAGTACCAGTTCACGAAGTCGGTGGCGGCCACGCTGCCGGGCAGGTCCTCACCGGGGATGCCCATCCGCCGGTCCACCATCGCGCCGGTGCAGTAGACCACGGCGTCGTAGCAGTCCAGCAGGTCCGTGACGCCGACGTCCTTGCCCAGCTCGACGCCGCCCAGGAACCGCACGGACGGCAGCTCCAGCACCCGGCGCAGGTACTGTGCGATCGACTTGATCGAGGTGTGGTCGGGGGCCACGCCGTACCGCACCAGGCCGTAGGGCGTGGGCAGCCGTTCGAGCACGTCCACCTCGACGGCCCCGGGGGCCTGCTTCATCAGCGCCTCGGCCGTGTAGATCCCGGCAGGCCCTGATCCGACGATCGCGACTCGCAGTGACACATCGCCTCCTAGGCGCGGGCTGTCGTGAACGCGATTCTGTATCAACGGGGCGCGCCCTGCCAGCCTCGACAGGCAACATGATCCAGATAACCCGCGTGGCCGGTGCGCGCGCCGCCATACCGGCGGATATATCCGACGTCATGCCGTATATATCCGTCGTACCCACTCATAGAAGCCGTTCTCGCCGGATCTAACTCGCTGAGGCCGTCGCCACTTCACTCCGCCCGCCGCGGCTTTTCTCACCGCGTCCCACCCGTCGGGGCCGTCGCCGACCCGCTCCGCCGGTCGCCGCCGTGCCCCGCCCGCCGCCCGCCGCGCGCCGGGCCGCGGGGACCGCCGGTCCGTCACGCCTGTGCCCGGAGGGCCGCCCGGGCGCGCAGGGCCCGCTTGTCGATCTTCCCGTTGGCGTTGACCGGCAGGGCGTCCACCACGACCACCCGCCTGGGCACCTTGTAGTCGGACATGTTCTCCCTGGCCCACGCGACGATCCCGGCCGGATCGACGGCGACGCCCGGCCGGGGGACCACGAACGCCCACCCGGCCTCGCCCGACCTCCCGTCCGGCACCCCGACCACCGCCGCCTGGGCCAGCGAGCCCTCCCGCAGCAGCAGACCCTCCACCTCGGCGGGGGAGACGTTGAACCCGCCGACGATGTACAGCTCCTTCTTGCGGTCCACGACCGCGAGGTTGCCGCCGGGATCGAAGGCGCCGACGTCACCGGTGTGGAGCCAGCCGTCCCTGATCACCTCGGCGGTCCTGCCCGGCTCGTTCCAGTAGCCGCGCATCACCCCGTAGCCCCGTACGACGATCTCACCGCGCCCGCCGGGCGGGACCTCGGCGCCGCGCTCGTCCACGATCCTGACCTCCATGCCCGGCACCGGGCGGCCGGTGCTCGACGCGACGACCTCGACGGGGTCCTCCGCCCTGGTCATGGAGACGACCGTGCCCTCCATCAGCCCATAGGCGTTGATCATGCGCTCCAGCCCGAGCCGCTCCAGCAGCCTGCGGATGAGCTCGGCGGGCACCGAGGCCGCCCCGCAGATCGCCACCCGGAGCGAGTGCTCCCCGAGGTCGGGCTCCTCCAGCAGCCGGTGGAACAGCGTCGGCGGCCCGGCCAGGACCGTGATCCTCCTGTCGCGGATCAGGTCCATGAGCAGGTCGGGGCCGAACGCCCGGACCGGAGTCATCACGGCCCGGCGCATCACCGAGGCCAGCAGCCCCGCGTTGAGCCCGAAACCGTGCGCGAACGGCGCGATGACCGGATAGCGGTCGCCGGGGCGGAGGGTGACGATCTCCGCCCAGTCCCAGTAGCCGCGCAACGTGTGGCCGTGTTCCAGCATGACGCCCTTGGGCGTCCCGGTGCTGCCGGAGGTGGACATGATCTCGCACAGGTCGTCCGGCCGTACGGCCAGCGCCCGCTCCTCCGCCTCGGCCCGGCCGACCCGGGACCCGTCCGAGAGCAGTTGGGAGGGCCGCACCGTCCCGGGGCGTCGCACCCGCTCCGGCACGATCACCTGCCGCAGCTCCGGCAGGCCGGCGTAGGGGCGTCCGGCGTCCGGCCCGCCCGCCGCGCCGGCCAGCAGGTCGGTGAAGACCGTGCCGTCCAGGCCGTCTCCGGTGATCAGCACGCTCGTCCCGGTCCCGCGCAGCGTGCCGGCGGCCTCGATGCCCCTGCAGCGCGCCGAGAGCGGCACGAGCACCGCCCCGGCGTCCCAGACGCCGAACGCGCTCGTGACCCAGCCCGGGTCGTTCGGGCCCCAGATCGCGACCCGGTCCCCGGCCCGCACGCCCAGGGCGATCAGGCCCCGGGCGACGGCGCCGGCCCGGTCGCGCAGATCGGCGAGCGACAGCCGTACCTCGCCGTCGTCCACGACGATGTCGGAGGGGTGGGTGCTGGCCTGGTCGCGGAGCATCCGGGGGATCGTCCCCCAGCCGGGTACTTCCATGCCGGTCGCGCCTTTCGAGGGGGGTCAGCGGGCGATGGCCGTGCGGTCCCTGCCGAGATGGTGGCCGCGCTCGTCGTTCACCACGCCCCGGGGGCCGGCCTCCGAGACCTGCGGGCAGATCTCGACGGCGATCGTGACCGGCGTGAGCGCCTTGAGCGACTGCTGGATGCGCGACCTCCACATGGGGTTACTGACGAGACTCTCCCGGTTGAAGGTCACCGTCAGGGTCGCGGCGTCGAGCGTGCCCTGCCGGGTCACGCCCAGTTCCCAGCCGGAGACGCCGTCGATCCTGCCGAGCGCCCTCTCGATCCGCTCCAGCGACAGCCACACCCCGCGTACCAGCACATGGTCGCCGACGGTGTGCTCGGGCGCGGGGAAGGCGTTTCCGGCGGCCGGCCGGACGACCTGCCCGGTACGGAGCGTCGTGCCGGCCGACGGGTCGGCGACGACCACCTCGGCCAGGCCGGGGGTGTACGGAGCGGTCAGTATTTCGTCCCTGTCCAGCGGGGCCAGGCCCGCCGACCCCGGGTCGAACAGGGTGAGCGGCGCCGTCTCCGAGGAGCGCCATCCCAGCGGCACCGCGGTGAACGGCGAGCAGTAGACCTCCGTCACCTCCGCCTCGAACTCCGCCGCCAGGTGCGGCATCGTCCGCCGGGAGGCGATCTCCCCGGTCAGGATGATGTGCCGCAGCCCCAGGTCCAGCGGGTCGAGCAGGAACTCCAGGTGCAGCCTGGCCAGCAGGTCCATGGCCCCGGTCGGCGTGATCACCAGGGTGGTCGCCCTCAGCGACTCCAGCGCGTGGTGCAGCCGGAGCCTGCCGCGCGGGCCGACGGAGGCCGCCGCCTGGGCCGTCTCGGCCGCGGCCAGCGCCCACCGCGCGCCCGCGAGCTCGCCGTCCCCCGACAGCGCCACCACGACCCGGTCCGTCGCGCCCACCCCCGCCGCCTCCAGCGCGGCGGTGCAGGCGCGGACGGTCTCGGCCGGCCCGCCGGCGGAGACCACGCTGTCGGCGTCCGCGGAGACCAGCAGCAGGCCGGTCGCCGTACGGCCCGCCGCGGCGAGATCACCCCGGGTCTTCCAGGCCGTCGTGTCACCGGCCGCCGCCCCGTCGCCCCGGTCGCGGACCCGGGTCCCTCCCGGGCCGGCCGTCATCTGGCCACCTCGGTCATGAACAGCCGCATCGACTCGCAGACGTGCTCGTGGGCGAGCCCCCCGACCTGGGCCTGGAGGATCAGGTCCGTGGCCCCGGCCTCGGCGACGCGGGCCGCCGCCTTGCGTGAGCCCTCCACGTCGTCCACCACGACCATGTGGTGCTCGCGGAGCGTGGCCATCGCCTCCTCCGGCGGCATCCCGGCCGCGAGCTGGCCGAGGACCTTGTGCGTGGCGTGCCGGGCGTCGTAGTAGTCGGGCGGCGTGACCAGGTTGACCTGGCGCCGGATGTACCACAGCACCGGGTCGGCGGCGATCTCGAACGCCCGCGCGCGGGTCTCCGCGACGTACCAGGGGATCATCAGCGCGACCCGGCGGCTGTCGGGGTCGAAGCCGTTGTCGGCCAGGCACTGCCGGTAGCGGGCGATGTCGTCGGCGACGTCGTCGATCCCCTTCAGCATCGTCATGCCGAGCAGGTTGTAGCCGTGCTTGGCGGCGGCCAGATATCCCTCCAGCGAGGTGGAGGCCACCCACACGGGAGGGTGCGGCACCTGGGCGGGGCGCGGGTAGACCGCGACGTCGGGGATCTCGAAGAACTCGCCGGAGCGGCTGACCGGCTCCCCGTCGGCCCTCCAGATGGCGAGGGTCGCCTCCAGGGATTCCTCCCAGATCTGCCGGGACTTCTCGAACGGCTTCCGGAACGCCTGGTACTCCAGCGGGGAGGCGCCCCGGCCCGTGCCGAACTCGACCCGGCCGCCGGAGATGACGTCGAGGGTCGCGACCCGCTCCGCCGTGCGGATGGGGGACTGGAAGGGCAGCAGCACCACGCCCAGGCCCAGATGGATGCGCTCGGTGCGCTGGGAGATGGCGGCCAGCACCAGGTCGGGGGCCGAGGAGTGGGAGAAGCCGCGGGTGAAGTGGTGCTCCACGAACCACGCGGTGTCGAAGCCCAGCCGGTCGCCGAGCACCACCTGCTCGATCACGTTCTGGAACGCCTGTTGCTCGACCTCGCGGGAGCGCCCGCGGACCTCCAGCTCATATCCCAGGCTGATCCGTAGGGACGTCATCCACGCCTCCGTTGTGTCACATCCGGTCCCCGGTCGCGAGCCCTCACTTAACCAAGCGCTCGCTTGGCGAGATTACCAGCCTGGTGGGACGGCAACAAGCCGACCCCGCCCGCCCGGCGGCCGGACCGGGGCTTGCGGGGACGGGCCCCGCCGATCACAGTTGGCTCTGTGAGCTCAGGGGCGGACAGACGGCGCGGAGCCGGCGCGCGGCGTCGGCGGGACGGCACGCCCCCGGAGGTGAGGACGCCGGGCCCGGCGGGGCGCCCCCGTGCCTCCTCCGGCGAGGCGCCGCCCGAGGACGGGCGCCGGTTCGAGGCCCTGGGCCGGGTGATGGCCGCGCTGGCGGGCGAGGCCGGGCTCATGGAGTCCTGCCGGGACCTGGCCTGGTGGCGGGGGAGCGACCAGAGCTGGCACGTCGAGTGGCGCGACGGCCCCCACGCCGCCGAGGTCGCCGCCGCGCTGGCCGAGCGCGTCCGGGACCCCGGCGTCCCCGGCGCCCTGGCCGTCCCGGCGGGTCCGGCCACCTCCGCCACCGCCGCCCTCGACGTCATGGGCGTCCTGTTCGTCCTGCGCGCGGCGGACCCCGTGGGGCGCGAGCGGCTGCGCGTCCGTCCCGGCCTCTGGCGCATGTCCGAAGCCCTCGACACCACCCGCAGGACCACCTCCCGGCAGCCCTGGGAAGTGGTGCTCCTCGGCGGCTGACCCCGCCGGGGCCCGCGGCGTCCTCGCGTGCCGCGCGCGTGCCCCGGCCGCCCGGCGGGTCAGAGGCCGGCGGCCGCGGCCAGCCGGCCGCGGTGCGCCTGCGGGGGGCCGAAGAGCTGGGCGTCGGCGGTGGCGCGCTTGAAGTGGCGGTGGGCGGAGTGCTCCCAGGTGACGCCGGTGCCGCCGTGGATCTGGATGTTCTCGCCCGCGGCGGTCAGATACGCCTCCGTGCAGTAGGAGCCGGCGATGGCCGCCTGGACGGGGAGGTCGTCCCCGGAGGCCCGGGCGGCCGCCTGCGCGGCGGAGCGGGCGGACTCGACGAGCAGGAGCAGATCGGCGAGTTTGTGCTTGACGGCCTGGAAGGAGCCGATGGGGCGGCCGAACTGGTGGCGCTGCCTCGCGTGGGCCAGGGCCGTCTCCAGGCAGCGGGCGGCGCCGCCCACCTGCTCGGCGGCGAGGCCGGCGATCCCCAGATCCCGGACCCGGCCGCAGGCCGCGCCGTCGCCCACCCGCACGGCCGGGACGGCGTCGAAGACGAGCGCGGTGAGCGGACGGGTCTGGTCCAGGGTGGTGTGCGGCGTCCGGGAGGAGGGGACGGCCTCGATCAGCTCGCCGTCGACGTAGGCGAGCACCACCTCGGCGTCCAGCGCGTAACGGGCGGTCCCGGTGAGCTTTCCGTCACTGAAGGTTAGATCCGCGTCATCGGGGAACAGCACAGTTGCGGTGATTGAGCCATCCGCCATGCCCGGCAGCAGCCGGGCCATGGCGCAGCGGTCCCCGGCGGTCCTGACCGCCTCCGCGGCCAGCACCGCGGTTGACAGATAGGGGTAGGGCGCCAGGACGCGGCCCAGTTCCTCGCAGACGACGGCGACCTCCGCCATCCCGCACCCCGCCCCGCCATATTCCTCGGGGACGGCCAGGCCCGCCACGCCGAGTTCGGCGGCGAACCGGCTCCACGGGGCTCCGGGCCGCTCGACGAGGAAGGACCGGACGGCCTCGCGGAGTTCGGACTGCTCTTGGGTCAGGCTCATCCGGCCAGCATAAACAAGCGGTTGCTTGTTATGGAATATTTGCCGCATTTTGTGCATTCTTGCAGGTCAGATATGCTTCACATGGCCACAAGGTAATGCGGATCGGGGGATCAGTGGCTTCGCTTGACCGGAACTACACGTTCGACCAGAACTACACGGCCGCCTTCCTCGCCGATGATCGCCAGGAGCGGGCGATCGTGCTCCACATGGTGCTCTCGTTCGTCGGGGGAATGGTGCTGGGCGCCTTCGGCGCGGTGCTCTCCACCAAGTCGGACCTGCTGTACGCGATCTACGAGCCCTATGCCTACGTGCTGTTCGTCGTCGTCGTGGGACGCACCGCCGCCAGCCTCGGCTGGGCGGCGCTGACCAGCGCGCTGGCCACCTTCGGCCCGATAATCTCGCTGCTGGCCGCCTCGATCTTCAGAACGGGTGGCGAGTCCCTGAGTCTCGGCAGCCACGGCGCCACGCTGAACATCACGCTCCTGACCCTCGCCTCCTTCGGCATGCTGTCCTACTTCACCAGGCGCAAGGACCTGTGGGGGGACCTCGCGAGCGGGGTGCTGGGCGGGGTCTTCGCGCTCGACGCGATGGACAAGGCGCTGCCCACCGGGCCGGAACACATCGCCGGATTCTGGCCGTGGAGCGTCCTGATGGTGATCGCGCTCGTGGCGGGGCTGCTGTTCTGGCTGCGGCGGGGCGCGGGGTGGCTCCGCTCGGCGCTGGTGGTGCTGATCATCGCTTCCGCCTACTTCGTGTTCGTGGTCGGCCTTTAAAGACAGGCGACCGGCTTGCGCGAGTCGATAGCCTGTAGCCATCGATCCCTGCTAGCTAGGAGTAGCCGTGCTGCTGCGAATGTCGTCGTTGTTTCTTCGAACGCTGAGGGACGACCCGGCAGACGCGGAAGTCCCGAGCCACAAGCTGCTCGTCCGCGCCGGTTATGTCCGTCGTGTCGCACCCGGTATCTACTCCTGGCTGCCGCTCGGCAAGATGGTCCTGGAGAACGTCACGCGCATCGTGCGCGAGGAGATGGACCGCATGGGCGGCCAGGAGGTGCTCTTCCCCGCCCTCCTGCCCCGCGACTACTACGAGGCGACCGGCCGCTGGACCGAATACGGCGACACGCTCTTCCGCCTCAAGGACCGCAAGGGCGCCGACTACCTGCTCGGCCCCACCCACGAGGAGATGTTCACCGACATGGTCAAGGGGGAATACTCCTCCTACAAGGACTACCCGGTGACGCTCTACCAGATCCAGACGAAATACCGCGACGAGGCCCGCCCCCGGGCCGGCATCCTGCGCGGCCGCGAGTTCGTCATGAAGGACTCCTACTCCTTCGACCTGGACGACGACGGTCTCAAGCGCTCCTACGAGCAGCACCGCGAGACCTACATCAGGACCTTCGACCGCCTGGGCATCAACTACAAGATCTGCTTCGCCACCTCCGGCGCGATGGGCGGCTCCGCCTCCGAGGAGTTCCTCGCGCCCGCCCCGACGGGCGAGGACACCTTCGTCGCCTGCCACCGGTGCGGCTACGCCGCCAACGCCGAGGCGGTCACCACCCCCGCCCCCGCGGCGATCACCGGGGAGCGGCCGGCCCTGCGGGTCCTCGACACCCCCGACACCCCGACCATCGAGTCGCTGGTCAACCACGTCAACGAGCACCACGGCCTGGGCATCACCGCCGCCGAGACGCTCAAGAACGTCGTGGTCAAGGTCGCGACCCCCGGCTCCGGCAAGACCGAGACGCTGGTCATCGGCGTGCCGGGCGACCGCGAGGTCGACTTCAAGCGGCTGGAGGCCTCGCTGGCCCCCGGTGAGCCCGCCATCTTCGAGGCCGAGGACTTCGCCAAGCACCCCGGGCTGGTCCGCGGCTACATCGGCCCGCAGGTGCTCAAGGACCTCGGCATCCGCTACCTCGTCGACCCCCGCGTGGTCGACGGCAGCGCCTGGGTGACGGGTGCCAACGAGCCCGGCAGGCACGCCGCCGGCGTGGTCGCCGGCCGTGACTTCGTCGCCGACGGCACGATCGAGGCGGCCGAGGTCCGCGCCGGCGACGCCTGCCCGGTCTGCGGTTCCGGCCTCTCCATCGACCGGGGCATCGAGATCGGCCACATCTTCCAGCTCGGCCGCAAATACGCCGACGCCGCGAAGCTGGACGCCCTGGGCCCCGACGGCAAGCCGATCCGCGTCACCATGGGCTCCTACGGCGTCGGCGTCTCCCGCGCCGTGGCCGTGCTGGCCGAGCAGAGGCACGACGAGCTCGGCCTGGTCTGGCCCCGTGAGGTCGCCCCGGTGGACGTCCACGTCGTGGGCACCGGCAAGGACAACCAGATCGAGGTCGCCTCCCAGCTCGCCGAGGAGCTCCAGGCCCGTGGCCTGCGCGTGCTGGTGGACGACCGCCCCGGGGTCTCCCCGGGCGTGAAGTTCAAGGACGCCGAGCTGCTCGGCATGCCCACGATCCTGGTCGTCGGCCGGGGCCTCGCCCAGGGCGTCGTCGAACTGCGCGACCGCGCCACCGGCGTCAAGGAGGAGATCCCCGTCGCCGAGGCCGCCGAGCGGGTCCTGGCCGCCTGCCGCGGCTGACCCGCCGGCCTGAGGCCGCGGCCCCGGACCGCGGACGTTTCCCCCGTCGGCCAGGTGGGCAGTCCAGTCACTGAGACCGACGGTCATCCCTCGCATGCGGACGGTGAGCATGCGGGGGATCGGGGGACGGGGGCCCATGGCGCAGAAGTTCGACGCGTCCGCGTACGGGCGCGTCATCGCGGACGTCTATGACATGACCATGGCGGACGCCCCCACGGAGTCCGCCGTGGAGCGGCTCCAGGAGCTCGCCGCGGGCGGCCCCGTTCTGGAGTTCGGCATCGGCACCGGCCGGCTGGCGCTGCCCCTGGCGGCGCGGGGGCTGACCGTCGCGGGGGTCGACGGCTCCCCGGAGATGGTGGAGGTGCTGCGCGCCAAACCCGGAGGCGACCGCATCCCGGTGACGGTGGGCGACTTCGCCGGCACCCGGGTCGAGGGCGAGTTCAGCCTGGTCGTGCTGGCCGTCAACACGATCTTCGCGCTGCCCTCGCAGGAGGCCCAGGTCTCCTGCTTCCGCAACGCGGCGGCCCACCTGAGGCCCGGTGGCCGGTTCGTGGTCGAGGCGTGGACGCCCGATCTGGCGGCGTTCCGGGACGGCACGGCGCTGCGCCTGCTCTCGCTGGGCGAGGACAGGGTCTTCGTGGAGGCGGCGCGACTGTCCCCGGCCGATCAGATGATGTACACGACCAAGATCGACCTGACCTCCGGCGGCCTGCGGCTCCTGCCCGCCAACCACCGCTACGCCTGGCCCGCCGAGCTCGACCTGATGGCGCGCCTGGCGGGCATGGAGCGCGAGCACCGATGGGCCGACTGGCGGGGCGCCCCCTTCGCCGACGACAGCCGGGCGCACGTGTCGGTCTACCGCCGCTGACCCGCCCGCCGAGCCCCGACCCCGTCCGGGAGGCCGCGATGCAGCTACCTGCGCCCCGAGGGCCCGTCACGGCCCTGCTCTTCGACGGGCTGGCGGGCCCGCCCCGCGAGCTCGGCCCGCTGCCCGCGCCCGACGGCGGACCGGCGGTCGAGGACGAAGACCTCCAGCTCGCGCTCTTCGCCTGCTACGAGCTGCACTACCAGGGCTTCGACGGGGTGGACGACAGGTGGGAGTGGGACCCGTCGCTGCTGGCCGCCAGGCAGGTGCTGGAACGGCGGTTCGAGGACGGCCTGGCGGAGGCCGTGCCGCGCCCGCTCCCCGCGCCGCCCACGCCGCCCGCGCGCATGCGCCGGGCCCTGGCGGAGCTGGTGGTCGCCGCCGGCGAGGGCCCGTCCCTGGCGTCGTTCCTGGAGAAGAAGGCGGATCTCGGGCAGTTCCGCGAGTTCGTCGCGCACCGTTCGATCTACCACCTGAAAGAGGCCGACCCGCACACATGGGCGATCCCCCGGCTGCGCGGCCGCGCCAAGGCGGCCCTCGTGGAGATCCAGGCCGACGAGTACGGCGGGGGCCGGCTCGAACGCATGCACTCGGAGCTGTTCCGGGCCACGATGCGCGGGCTGGGCCTCGACGACTCCTACGGGGCCTACCTCGACCGGGTCCCGGCGACCACCCTGGCGGTCGGCAACGCCATGTCGCTGTTCGGCCTCCACCGGCGGCACCGGGGCGCCCTGCTGGGGCACCTCGCGGCCTTCGAGATGACCTCCTCCCTGCCCAACCGCAAATACGGACGGGGCCTGAGGCGGCTGGGCGGCGACGCCACGGCCTGCCGCTTCTACGACGAGCACGTGCAGGCCGACGCCGTCCACGAGCAGATCGCCGCGCACGACATGTGCGGCGGGTTCGCCGCCGCGCACCCCGCCCTGGCCGGTGACGTCCTGTACGGGGCCGCCTGCGCCCTCACGCTCGACCGTCTCTTCGCCGAGCGGGTCCTGGACCGCTGGGAGCGCGGGGCCACGTCGCTGCGCGAGGCGGGGCAGGCGGTGGGCGGCCGGTGACGGATCTCGACTACGTGCTGCCGCTGCGCTGGGACGACGACTCGGGCCTGGCGGAGCTGACGGCCTACCTGCGCCGGCTCGGGCGGAGCGCGCGGGTCATCGTCGTCGACGGCTCCCCGCAGGCGGTCTTCGACCGGCACGCCGCCCTCTGGGACGGGCTCGTCCTGCACGTGCGGCCCGACGGCGACCTCGGGTCCGCCAACGGCAAGGTCGCCGGAGTGATCACCGGGATGCGCCGGGCCCGGGCGGAGCACGTGATCATCGCCGACGACGACGTCCGCTACGGCGAGGCCGAGCTGGCCGGGGTCGACGCCCTGCTGCGGACGGCCGACCTGGTGCGGCCGCAGAACTACTTCGACCCGCTGCCCTGGCACGCCCGCTGGGACACCGCCAGGGCGCTGCTCAACCGCTGCTTCGGTGCGGACTACCCGGGCACCTTCGGCGTGCGACGCTCGACCTTCCTGGGGATGGGGGGCTACGACGGCGACGTGCTGTTCGAGAACCTGGAGCTCATCCGCACCGTCCGCGCCCACGGCGGGCGCGAACGCCGCCCGCTCGACCTCTACGTCCGCCGTCTGCCGCCCGATCCGGCGAGGTTCTGGGCCCAGCGCGTACGCCAGGCCTACGACGATCTGGCGCAGCCCGCCCGGATGGCGCTCTTCCTCGCCGTCCTGCCCGCGCTGGCCGCCGGAGTGCTGCTGCGGCGGCGCGGGACGGTCCTGGCCGGTGCCGGGCTGGTGGTGGGGCTGGCCGAGATCGGCCGCCGCCGGGCCGGCGGGCGGCGGGTCTTCCCCTTCGGCGCCGCGCTGTTCGCCCCGGTGTGGGTGCTGGAGCGGGCCGTCTGCAGCTGGCTGGCGCTGGGGGCCCGGTTCCTCCGGGGAGGGGTCGCCTACTCGGGGCGCCGGATGCGGACGGCCGCGCATTCGAGCCGGCGACTCAGGGCGCGCCGTCAGGCCGGCGGGTCGGGCTCGCTCGGGGCCCGGAACCCGGCGGGCCGGTGCGAGCCGTCGCAGAAGGGCTTGGCGGACGAGCGCCCGCAGCGGCACAACGCCACCGTGGCCCTGCCGGGGGCGATGGGGGCCCCGTCCTGAGTCGTCAGCGTGAACGGCCCCCGCAGCAGCAACGGCCCGTCTTCACAAGGGGTCACTGTGACCGAATTGTCCGTTTCGCGTTGCATGTGAGGTTTGTGCCCGATGGGTCCGGTGAGAAAACCAGCCGTCCGCGGCCCGCGTGATCGGCCCCCGCGGGCCGTGCGGCCGGGGCGCTGCACGTCCCCTCATCAGGAGGCACCATGGCACCACTCGACCCCCTCGTGGACGCCCTCTGGGTGGAGCTCGTCCTTGTCGAGGTACTGCACCAG
>NZ_JBSFPS010000281.1:0-13102 GCF_053588315.1 Streptosporangium sp. NPDC003464
TCTGGGTGGGGCCCCGAACGAAGTTTGTCCGCAACACCCGGGACCCCACAACTTCAGGCTACCGCTGCGACATCGGCAGGTCGGGGCGCGACGTGGCTACGAAGAGTCAGGTAAGGCCGGGGTAACTCCCTGGGCATATCGTGATGGTCTGTGCCGGACACACGGTGTTTCCCACACTTAGGCGATGATTAGCCGAGTTGCTGTGGGTAACAGCACGTCATAATCCGAGTAATCGAGGAGAAGTCAACATGGCTCTGCCCAAGCTAACCCCCGAACAGCGTCAGGCCGCCCTCGCCAAGGCCGCTGAGACCCGTACGGCCCGAGCCAAGCTTCTGGCCGAGGTCAAGGCTGGCTCTGTGAGCCTTGAGCAGCTCCTGGGCCGCGATGACGACATCGCCAAGCGCATCAAGGTGTCGCAGGCGCTGCGCGCGCTGCCCGGCATCGGCAATGTGAAGGCCGCCCAGCTCATGGCGGAGGCCGACGTGGACGAGGCCCGCCGTCTCGGCGGGCTCGGCACGCAGCAGCGCCGCAAGCTGATCGAGGCCATCGCCGGCTGATCGGCGGACCGGCGCCGACCCGCCCGGGCCGCGGCCGCGCAGCAGGCCGTGCCGCCCGGGCCGCTCCGGGGCCGGGCCGTCGACGGCGAAAGGCCCCGCCGGACGGACTCGGGGGAAATCCGTACGGCGGGGCCTCGTTCTCGACCTGGTCACCGAGCTCGCCCGGGAAGGAGTCCCATGCCCTGGAAACGTTCCGGGCGGGCTCGGGTCCGGAGGGTTAGTGAGCCTTCTCGAACTGCTCCTCCTCCGTGGAACCCCGCAGGGCCGTGGTGGAGGACTCCGGCGCGATGGCCGTGCTGACCAGGTCGAAGTATCCGGTGCCGACCTCGCGCTGGTGGCGGGTGGCGGTGTAGCCGCGCGGCTCGGCGGCGAACTCGGCCTCCTGGAGCTCGACGTAGGCGCTCATGCCCTCCTCGGCGTAGCCCCGGGCGAGGTCGAACATCGAGTAGTTGAGCGAGTGGAAGCCCGCCAGCGTGATGAACTGGAACTTGTAGCCCATGTGGCCGAGCTCGCGCTGGAACTTGGCGATGGTCGAGTCGTCCAGGTGCTTCTTCCAGTTGAAGGAGGGCGAGCAGTTGTAGGCCAGCATCTGGTCGGGGTACCTGGCCTTGATGGCCTCGGCGAACTCGCGGGCCACGTCCAGGTCCGGCAGGGAGGTCTCCATCCAGAGCAGGTCGGAGTGGGGCGCGTAGGCCAGACCCCGGGCGATGCAGGAGTCGACGCCGTTGCGGACGCGGTAGAAGCCCTCGGCGGTGCGCTCGCCGGTGGTGAAGGCCTGGTCGCGGGGGTCGACGTCGGTGGTCAGGAGCGTCGCGGCCTGGGCGTCGGTCCGCGCGATGATCACAGAGGGGACCCCCAGCACGTCGGCCGCGAGGCGGGCCGCGTTCAGGGTCTTGACGTGCTGGCCGGTCGGGATCAGGACCTTGCCGCCCAGGTGGCCGCACTTCTTCTCGGAGGCGAGCTGGTCCTCCCAGTGCACGCCCGCCGCACCTGCGGCGATCATGCCCTTCATCAGCTCGAAGGCGTTGAGCACGCCGCCGAAGCCCGCCTCGGCGTCGGCCACGATCGGGGCCAGCCAGTGCGGCGCGTTCTCGTCCCCCTCCGACCAGGTGATCTGGTCGGCGCGGAGCAGCGCGTTGTTGATGCGGCGCACGACGGCCGGCACCGAGTTGGCCGGGTAGAGGCTCTGGTCGGGGTAGGTCTGCCCGCCGAGGTTGGCGTCGGCCGCGACCTGCCAGCCCGACAGGTAGATCGCCTTCAGACCCGCCTTGACCTGCTGCACGGCCTGGTTGCCGGTCAGCGCGCCGAGCGCGTGCACGTAGTCCTCGGTGGTGAGCAGGTCCCACAGCCGTTCGGCGCCGAGCCGGGCGAGGGTGTGCTCCTCCTGGACGGACCCGCGGAGCCGCACCACGTCCTCGGCCGTGTAGGTGCGCTCGGTGCCCTTCCAACGGGGGTTGGTCTCCCATTCGCGCCGCAGCTCATCTGCGGCTCCCTTGAGGCGATCGTTCATTTTTTCACTCCTTGTCGTCCCCTGGGTGCCTTGCTCTGAGTGTGTGCTCGGACGAAACGGGCAAACAAGGCCGATCTTG
Organism: Streptosporangium sp. NPDC003464; assembly: GCF_053588315.1. Lineage (NCBI taxonomy): Bacteria > Bacillati > Actinomycetota > Actinomycetes > Streptosporangiales > Streptosporangiaceae > Streptosporangium > Streptosporangium sp. NPDC003464. The sequence continues at coordinate 2,147 of NZ_JBSFPS010000281.1, forward strand.
ACGAAAGAATCTCGATTTTTCTCGCTGGGCGAATACTGGCGGGTATTCAGGAGAGAAGAATTTAAGAGTTTGCGCTATGGACTAGACCAATCCCGGCGGCGTGGGCCAGGGGAGGCTGGGGAGCGTTGAAATAATTCCGGAAATTTCGTTTAGCATCGTGCTATGGCATCCCTGGTCGGTGAAGAACCGCTGTCCTTGACGCAGGAGCTCGATCTCATCGCGTTCGGCCAGCGCCTCAGACACCTGCGCAAGCAGCGCGGCCTTACCCTCTCCGACCTGGGCGAACGCGTCAGCCGTGCGCCGAGCCAGCTCTCCCTGCTGGAGAACGGCAAGCGCGAGCCGAAACTGTCGCTGCTGAAGTCTCTCGCCGCCGCCCTGAACGTGCCGGTCGAGGAGCTGCTCCGCCGCCAGGCGCCCAACCGCCGGGCCCAGCTGGAGATGGCGCTGGAGGAGGCGCAGCGCGACCCGCTGTACGCGGGGCTCGGCCTGGCCAGGCTGAAGGTCTCCGCGCGCGTCCCCAACGACGTGCTCGAACACATCCTCGGCCTCTACGGCGAGCTGCGCTCACGCCAGGCCAGGGGCACCGCGACCCCCGAGGAGGCGCGCGTCGCCAACGCCGAGCTCCGCCGTATGCAGCGCGAGCGGGGCAACTACTTCGAGGAGATCGAGAAGGCCGCGGCCGAGGCGCTCTCCGCGGTCGGCTACCGCACCGGCGCGCTGTCGCAGAGCACCGTCCAGGCCCTGGTCACCCACTTCGGCTACACCGTTCAGACGGTCCAGGACCTGCCCCGCACCGTCCGCTCGATCACCGACCTGCGCAACCGGCGCATCTACGTCAAGCACGAGCAGCTCGGCATGCACACCCCGCGCACCATCCTGCTGCAGACTCTCGGCCACCTGGCCCTCGGCCACCACAAGCCCCGCGACTTCGCCGACTTCCTCCGCCAGCGGACCGAGGCCAACTACTTCGCCGCCGCCGTGCTGGTGCCCGAGGCCACCGCCGTGCCGTATCTCAGGGAGGCCAAACAGGACCGCGCGCTGAGCGTGGAGGACCTGCGGGACGTCTTCGCCGTCTCCTACGAGATGGCCGCGCACCGCTTCACCAACCTGGCCACCCACTTCCTGGACCTGACCTGCCACTTCGTCCGCAACGACGCCGGCGGGATCATCTACAAGGCGTACGAGAACGACGGCATCGTCTTCCCCGCCGACGAGCAGGGCGCGATCGAGGGCCAGCGGATGTGCCTGCAGTGGTCGGGACGGCAGGTCTTCCGCTCCCCGGACAGGTTCTCCGTCTTCTACCAGTACTCCGACTCGCCCACCGGCACCTACTTCTGCGTCGCCCACGTCGACCCGTCCCGGGAGCGGGACTTCGCCATCACCCTCGGCGTGCCGTACCGCGAGTCACGCTGGTTCCGCGGCAGGGAGACCACCCACCGCACCAAGTCCGGCTGCCCCACCGGCGACTGCTGCCGCCGCCCGCCCGCCGAGCTCACCCAGCGCTGGGAGGGCTACGCCTGGCCCTCGGCGCGCGGCAACTCCCACATCCTGGCCGCCCTGCCCCCCGGGTCCTTCCCCGGCGTGGACGAGGCCGACGTCTACACCTTCCTGGAGCGTCACGCCCTGGAGTGACCCCGCGACAGCGTGAGCGACGGGTGGCCGAAGAACTGGTAGGCGGGCCCCGTGGCGGGCACCTGGCAGCGCAGGGAGCGCAGCACCTCCGCGGGGGGCTCGCCGGCGAGACAGCGGCGGTAGAACTCCGGCGCCAGGCCGTCGCCGACGGGCCAGAGCGGGGCGACCACCCCGCTGGCCCCCGCCAGCAGGAAGGCCTGGCAGTCTCCGGGCTCCTCCAGGAAGACGAACGGGCCCTCGCCCATGTCCCGGCCCAGGGCCTCGGACGCCGTCCCCCCGGCGGTGAAGTGGATCAGGTCCGGCGGCTCGGCGAGCATGGCCAGGACGTCGCCGAGCACGGGGGTGACCCGGGCGGCGCCGTACGCGGCGACCAGCGGGTGGACCTCCGCCCCGCCGTACACGACCGCCATGCTCTCGCCCCGCGCGCGCGTCGGCGGAGGCAGCTCGGGCCGCCGGCCGCCGAGGGGCCAGCGGCCGGTCACCGTCTGGCAGTTCAGCAGGGCGGGGACGGACCCGTCGAACGGCTGCTCCAGCGTGGCCAGCTCCCAGGGGATGTGCGGCTCCTGCGACAGCACCAGCACGCTCGGCCGGCGCGGGGCCACGCGCCCGGCCACCGCGTGCAGCAGCTCCCAGAATCCCCGGGGGATCTTGGAGGCGACCCGCCGGCCCATGTCCTCGACGCTGTGCGCCTGCTCCGCCACGTGCCGCCCGAACTCGGAGGTCCGCATCCCCAGCTCACAGATCTCGGCCTGGTCCGGCGTGGTGAAGTGCGGGGACTGGTAGGTCCACCACAGCCGCCCCGGCCGGTCGCCGTGGACGACGACCACCGTGACGTCCGCCGGCTCCCCGCCGCCGGCCACCCGGACCCGGGTGCCCGCGACCGGCTGCGGGACGCTCTCCCGGCCGAGCATGCCGGGAGAGTCGAGGACCGCGAGCGCGCGCACGCCGAACCCGGTCACCTGGCCGCCGACCGCGTGGATCGCCTGGATCTGCCGGGCGAGCGCCGGCTGCTCCTGCGGGAGGGCGACCAGGCGGACCGCCGCTCTCGGGTACGGCGAAGCCCCGTCGACGCGCAGCCGTACCCGCCATCCGCCGGGCGCCTCGAACCCCTCGGCGATGAGCTGGATGTCCAGGTCGGCCGGCCCGTGGACGGAGGGGGCCGCGCCGGGGACCTCCCCGGCCGGGGCGACGGCCCCGGGGGCGACGGCGCCGGGCGCGGGAGCGGTCCCCGGGGAGGGGACGGCCCCGGGTGCGGGGAGGGCCCCGGCGCCCGGTGCGGGGGCGGCTGCGGCCGGGGGGCCGCCGGGGGAGAGACCGACCTGGACCTCGACCCCCCAGCCCGCCACCACCTCGTCGGCCACCTCGATCAGCGGGAACGCCTCCCACTCCGCGCCGGCGGGCGCCGGCTGCCTGCGCCGCCTGCGGAAGGCCCCGGTCAGCCGGCCGAGCACGGAGGGGCCGCGCTCCGGCGCCGTGGGGGCGGGGGGCATCGAGGAGGCGGGGGACGGCGGGGGAAGGGGAGGCGCGGGAGGGGGCGATCCGAGCTGGGGTCCGGTCCCGTGCTCGACGGGCGGATCGGCGGGCATCCCGGCGGCGGCCTCGCCGGGCCACGGCCGGTCCGGTCCGCCCTGGCCGTACGGGGCCGGGGCGGGGCTCGCCGAGCCCGCGGGATCGGGGGCCGCGGGCGCCGGAGCGGACGGCGGGTCCTGGCTCGCGGGCCCCGGCGGCACGGCCGGCCCCTCGGCCGCGGCCTGCTCGTTCAGCCGGCGCAGCACGGTGAACCGTTCCCAGGCGGGGCCGTACTGGGCGATGAGCATCACGATGACGTCGGCCAGCGGACCGGGCTCCTGGACGCCCTCCTCCGCCAGCAGCGGGTCGAGCCGCTCCCGCAGCTCCCCGGAGGCTCCGCCCAGCAAATGGTCAAGCTCGTCACGGACGGCACGGGCCGCCCTCATCACCGCCACCGGGTCCATGCCGCCCCCTCGCTCCGGTCTGCCTCGATCTTCCCATCTGTGGGAGAGATCGGGATCCGGTACCTGGTGACAATCAGTGCCGCATAGGCTGATAGCCGTCGATTCCGCGATGATGGGAAAGGTGGGCTGTGCTGCCTGAAGTGGAGGCATGGCTACGTGGGCGCACCTCATCATCGGCCGACTGGCCGTTGCCGTGGCTGCTGGAGGCCAAAGGCGACACGACGGTCAGCGTCGTGCTGCCCGCCCGTGACGAGGAGGAGACGGTCGGGGAGATCGTCGCCGCGATCCGGCGTGATCTGATGGAGACGGTGCCGCTCGTCGACGAGCTGGTGGTCATCGACTCCCGTTCCGTCGACGAGACCGCCGCGCGCGCCGCGCGGGCGGGGGCCAGGGTGATCGCGCAGGACGAGATCCTGCCCGACCTGAAACCGATGGACGGCAAGGGCGAGGCGCTGTGGAAGTCCCTCGCGGTGACCTCCGGTGACCTGCTGGTCTTCATCGACGCCGATCTGCGCGAGTTCAGCACGTCGTTCGTGACCGGGCTGCTCGGCCCGCTGCTCGGCGACCCGGGTGTGGCCTACGTCAAGGGCTGCTACGAGCGGCCGCTGCAGAACGTGCAGAGCGGCGGCGGCCGGGTCACCGAGCTCGTCGCGCGTCCCCTGCTCAACCTGCACTGGCCGCTGCTGGCCGGGTTCGTGCAGCCCCTGGCGGGGGAGTACGCCGGGCGCCGGTCCGTGCTGGAGCGGGTCCCGTTCGTCACCGGTTACGGCGTGGAGCTGGGCCTGCTGATCGACCTGCTGGAGCTCGCCGGCCTCGACGGCCTCGCCCAGGTCGACCTGGGCCGCCGCGTCCACTCCCACCAGTCGACCGAGGCGCTCGGCGGCATGGCCGCCCAGATCCTGCAGACCTCCTGGTCCCGTCTCGAACGCCAGGACAAGATGGTCTCGCTGCACGCGCCGTCGCACCGGCTGGTGCAGTTCCGCCGGGGCCCCAGTGGTCACCGCGCGACCGTCCGCGACGTGGCCGTGGCCGAGCGTCCCCCGATGATCACCGTCTCCGGATACCACTCCCGCGCCACGGACTGACCGGCCACCCGGCCTTCCCCCGTAGTGATGCCGCCCCCGGAGTGATGACGCCTCGGCCGGAGTGATGACGCCTCGGCCGGAGCGATGACGGCTCGACGCGCGGCGTGCGGGCCGTTCCGGCCGGGCGGCCGCAGGGGCACGACCCGGCCCGGGCGGTCCGGGCGCCGTCGGGCTCGCCCCGCTCCTCCTCGGCGTCCTGGCCCTGACGGCCGCCGCGCGCGCCGGCCGTACCCCGTGCTCCGCCGGCCTCCACGACCGGACCACGACCGGGACCACGGCCGGGGTCGCGGACCGGAACCGTGGCCGCCGCCGTGTTGCGCGGAGCGGTCCACCCGCCAGTAAGGTAGGGGTGTTACCGGTGGTAACCCTTCTCGGGAGGAGTGCGCGATGAGCGAGACCGGCTTCTGTCCGGAGTTGAGCGAGGACGTGCGGGAGGTGCGCGACTGGGTGCACCGGTTCGCCCGGTCCGTCGTCCGCCCGGCCGGCGCCGAATGGGACGAGCGCGAGGAGACGCCCTGGCCGGTCATCCAGGAAGCCGCCAAGATCGGGCTCTACTCGCTCGACTTCTTCGCCCAGCAGTGGTTCGAGCCGAGCGGCCTCGGCCTGACGGTCGCGTTCGAGGAGCTCTTCTGGGGAGACGCGGGCATCGGCCTGTCCATCGTCGGCACCGGCCTCGCCGCCGCGGCCCTGTCCGCGAGCGGCACCCCCGAGCAGATGGGGGAGTGGCTCCCGCAGATGTTCGGCACCCCCGACGACGTCAGGCTCGGCGCGTTCTGCGCCTCCGAGCCCGACGCCGGATCCGACGTGGGAGCCATCCGCACCCGCGCCGTCCGCTCCGGCGACGACTGGATCCTGAACGGGGTGAAGACCTGGGCGACCAACGGCGGCATCGCCGACGTCCACGTCGTCGTCGCGTCGGTGGACCCCTCGCTGGGCGCCCGGGGCCAGGCGTCCTTCGTCGTCCCTCCCGGCACGCCGGGGCTGTCGATGGGGCAGAAGTTCAGAAAGCACGGCATCCGCGCCTCCCACACCGCCGAGGTGATCCTCGACAACGTGCGAGTGCCGGCCGCGTGCCTGCTCGGCGGCGCGGAGAAGCTCGACGCCAGGCTCGAACGCGTCCGCTCCGGCGAGCGGGCCGGCGAGCAGGGCGCGATGCGGACCTTCGAGACCACCCGCCCGTCGGTGGCGGCCATGGCCGTGGGCATCGCCCGGGCGGGATACGAGTACGCCCGTGACTACGCCCGGGAGCGCGAGCAGTTCGGCCGTAAGATCGGCGAGAACCAGGCGGTCGCCTTCCTGCTGGCCGACATGGCCACCCGCGTCGACATCGCCCGGCTGATGACCTGGCGCGCGGCCTGGATGGCCCGTAACAACCGCGCCTTCGACCAGGCCGAGGGTTCGATGTGCAAGCTGGTGGCGGGCGAGACCGCGGTCTGGGTCACCGAGCAGGCCATCCAGATCCTCGGCGGAGCCGGCTACACCCGCGAACACCCGGTCGAGCGCTTCCACCGGGACGCCAAGATCTACACCATCTTCGAGGGCACCAGCGAGATCCAGCGCCTGATCATCGGCCGCGCGGTCACCGGTCTGCCGGTCCGCTGAGAACGCCGCCCAGGAGCCTTGCCGGCGCGGCGGGTTCTTGAACGGCCGATACCGGCGGGGCTCCGTTGTAGCGCCAGGGGCACAGGACGTCGAAGTAGGCCTCGACTTGCGTGATCGCTTGGTCCTTTCGGCCGGACGCCGGGGTGGGTGTCGTGACCTGTCCGGGCCGGATCGGTCGTGGCGGGGTTGCGCGCCGCAGGGTCAGGGGCGGCAGGGCGAGCGCGATGAGCGGCCGATCTCAGTCGCGCGCGTCGCCGGCGGGGATGAGCAGGGTCTTGCCGGTGGTGGTCCGCGACTCGATCGCTCGATGCGCGGCGGCTGCCGCGTCGAGCGGGAAGGTCTGGCCGATGACCGGCCGCAACTTCCCGTCGGCGGCCAGGTTCAGTGCATCGACGACGAGCGCGCGGGTCTGGGCGGGGCTCGGCGCGGCGGTGAGCCCGAGGACGTCGATGGAGCGGGCCCGGAGCTCGCCCTCGTCGAGGTCGGCGTCGGCGCCGCTGGCCATTCCGTAGACGCTCACGCGTCCGCCTTCACGCAGCGCGCCGATCGCCTCGGTGCCGATCCGGCCGCCGACCCCGTCGAAGACGAGATCGAGCCCGGCGCCGCCGGTCGCCTCCATCACCCGATCCACCCAGTCGGGCCGGGAGTAGTCGACATAGGAGGCCGCGCCCAGCGAGGTGACCAGCCCCGCCTTGCCGGCGCCTCGGGCGGCGCCGATCACGTGGGCGTCCGCGGCGGCGGCGAGCTGCACCAGCAGGCTGCCGACACCTCCCCCCGCGGCCTCCACGAGGACCCGATCGCCGGGCTTGATCTCCGCCTGCCGGTACAGCAGCAACGCCGTACGCCCGTCGGCCAGCAGCGCGACCGCGTCCTTGAGCTCCAGGCCCGCGGGGACCGGGACCGCGTCCTGGGCCCGAGCCAGCGCCAGCTCGGCATAACCGCCCTCGCCGCCGGTGGTGGTGACCACGACCGTCCCCACCAGGTCCGGGTCCACGTCCGGTCCGACGGCGGCGATGCGACCGCCCACGCCGTTGCCGGGTATGCGGGGCAGCGCGGGCCTGCCGAACGGCCCCTTGCCCGAGCGCACCTGCGTCTCGACGAACGTGATGCTCGCGTACGCCACCGCGACGAGCACCTGCCCCGGCCCCGGCACGGGATCTTCGACCTGCCGCGTCCGCAGTGTCTCCGGCCCGCCGAACTCTTCCATCACCACAGCCCGCATGACACTCCCTAAAACGGATAAAAACGCTTCGTTTGAGAACATATAACGGAGCGAATCGCTCCGCAAGGCGGCTACAGTGAGCGCATGGCACGCAGAGCCCCCCGGCACGCAGAAGCCGAACGCAACGACCACGCCCTCCTGGAGGCCGCCAAGAAGGTCCTGGCCGTGGACGGAGCCCATGCGTCGGTGGCGGCGATCGCCGCACGCGCCGGAGTCGGCATCGCCAGCCTCTACCGCCGCTACCGTTCCAAGGACGAGCTCTTCCAGCACCTGTGCGCGCTCTCCCTCGACCAGTGGATCCAGGCCGCCGAACGCGGTCTGCGGCACGACGACCCCTGGGAGGGGCTCGCTCACTACATCGGCGCCTGCGTCGAGTTCAGTGGCGGCTCCCTCGGACCGCTGGCCAGCACGATCGCCGTCACCGACGAGATGGCCGCCAAGTTCACCAGGTCCGAGGAGCTCATGCGGGACCTGGTGGCTCGCGCGCATGCCGCCGGAGTGCTCAGGCCGGACGCCACGGCCATGGACATCTCGCTACTGATCGAACAGCTCGGCAAGTCCCCCCTGATCGAACAGCTCGACCGGCAGGGGCGCACCGACCTGATCGACGCGGCCCACAACGCCCGGAAGCGTACGATCGCCATCGCTCTCGACGGTCTGCGCCCCGGTCACCTCCGACTGCCCGGGACCCCACCCCCTCCCGCGCTCCTCACCGAACGCTGGGAGTACGCCCCCGCGGATGTGTCACCGCCCGAGGACGGTGACGAGGCGACGGCCACGGTCTGAGCACGCCGCTCCCCAGGGAGCGGCGTGCTGCCGTACCCATGGTCAGCCGCCTCGAACCTCGCAGCCCGCCGCTTCCAGCGCGTCGATGACCAGACGCTCGGGGACGGGGCCGTCGGTGAGAATGGAAACTCGCCCGGTCTCCGGCGTCAGTTCCACTCCCACGATGCCCGGCACCTGGATGAGCTCGACTCGAATGCTGTCCAGACAGTGCGCACAGGTCTCGGACGAGATTTCCGAGACTTGATAGGAAACGAGACTGTAGGCGACGGTGATCATGCCGTTCTCCTCTGGTTGACGTGGACGACAGGGTGTGGGCATCGACTCGAGTCCGCCTCCGCCACCATCGTGGCGTAGTCGCGCAGGGAAGATCGAGGGCAACCGGCTTCCGGAACCCGCCATGACGGGAACCGGAAGCGGCTTCGGTAGCATGAGCCGATCATCATGACTGAGACCACAGACGATCACGTCGCATATGAGCTGTACGCTCGCATGCACGAGCAGGGGGAGTCGCCGGCAGAGGCCGCCGAAGCGCTCGGGCTCGCGGCTGCGGATGTCGCCCGGGCCAGGCAGCGGTTGTCACGGCTGAGCCTTTTCAATTCCCAGACAGAGACGACTGTGGATTCCGCGGTCGCTCTCGCGCGCATCCTGGAGTCTCAACACCGGGCGCTGGACCAGATGCTGGAGCAGCACGTGATGACGGCGTCGCTGGTCAAAGACTATTTGGGCGTCACCGCCAGGCGCGGGGACGACATCAGTGTGGAGTTCTACGAGCGGGCCCGCGTGAGCGCCCTCCACCAGCGGATCGACGAGTGCGCCGCGATGGTCAAGCATGAAGTGGTCGCGATGCATCCTCCGGCGAAATGGACACGCGATGGTCTCGAGGCGGCCCTGGTCAACAACCGGCGCAACCTGGACCGGGGGGTGCGCATACGCTCCATCCATGCCCAGCGGATGGTTGCCGATCCGCTGATCCGCGAATTCATTCCGGTGTGGTTGGCCGCGGGCCTTGAGGTCAGGGTCACGCCGGTGATTCCCACGAGGATGCTTATCTATGACCGGCAGGTCGCGATTGTGCAGTCGGAGCCCGGCGACCTCGCCGGAGGCGCGGTGCTCATCCGTGGGACCCTCCTGGTGAGGTCTTTGACCGCACTGTTCGAAACGGTCTGGACGGCGGCTTCGGAGCCCCGTGACATCCCCCGCGCCGCCGACGGCGCTGCGCTGACAGACCAGCAGACAGCGGTGCTCCGCCTGCTGGCCACCGGGGTGAAGGACGAGGCCATCGCGCGGACGCTGGGTGTGTCGACACGCACGGTCACCCGGATCGTCGGAGAGCTCACGGCGCTGTTGGGGGCGGGCAGCCGTTTTCAGGCCGGTGTGCGTGCTGCTCGCCTGGGCTTGCTTGACTGATCCGGCCCCCGGTGGTGCAGGGCTGGTCCGGTTGGTGACGTGCGACCCGCCGGCGCGCGGAGGACACCAGTACCGATCGAGGTTTTCCCCGGCCCGGTGGTCAGAACGGTGATGTCATCCGTTTCATGGAGCGGGAGAGATCCAGATGGCCCTGGAGCGGCGCGGGGGAGTGGGCCATGGTCGCGACCATGTCGCCGACGTCGCCGTGCCTTTCGATGATGTCGGTCAGCAACTCGCGAGACTTTTCCGGCGCGTCGGCGGGCTGCAGGGGATTCAAACGTCGCATGTCGACCTCCTGGCGATGTACTATACCCCCCTACCGTATAGGGGTGTGTGAGATGAGACCGGAGCAGCGGCTGGCGGGGCATCTGTCCCATTGGCTGGGCCGGTGGCCCGCCGGGAGTGGCCTTGATGTCGTCGGCTCCCACGGACGGGTCCGCCCGGCCTGGGACGGCCGGATCCATCCGGCCCTCGGTGTCGCGAGCCCGATGAGCGGCGTGCTGTCGGTCCCGCCGGAGCTGGTCGAAAGCGTGGCGGAGCAGTACCGCCTCGGAGTCGACGGGATCGCCGCCCTGGTCGGCCGCCCTGGGCACGGCTGGTTCACCGCGGTCTTCCGCTGGAGCGTGACCCCGGCGCCGCTCCCTGACGCGGGAGAGTGGCTGCCCGCCCGGGCGCCGGGCGTGCCCGAATGGCTGTGGCCCTTCGGCGGCGAGGTGCTGGTGGCGGTGGATCCGGACACCGGCGAGCACCTGGCCGGGGTGGGGATCAAGCGGCATGACGGGTACGGGCACGAGCTGGCCGTCGTGACCGCGCCCGCCGCGCGTGGCCGTGGCCTGGCTCGCCAGTTGGTCGCCCAGGCGGCGCGGCGGGTGCTGGACGAGGGGGCGGTACCCACGTACATGCATGATCCGGGCAACCTCGCCTCCGCGGCCGTCGCGGCGGCGGCGGGCTTCCCGGACCTGGGGTGGACCGCATTCGGCGTGACCGAGAATCCGGTCCGCTGAGGCGGCTCCACACTCGTGCCGTCCGGCCGCCGCGGTGCGTACCACTGCGTCCCTCAACGGAGGGCTTGCCACCAGTTGACAGGACCATCCGGATCCGCGTCCGAATGAGAGCTCGTCCCATCGACGAGCCGCACCGCGTGTCGAGCCAGATGGAGCTCCTGTTCGACCTCACCTTCGTGGTCGCGGTCGCGGCCGTCACCGCCCGGCTCGCGCACGACATCGCCGACGGTCACGGGCTCGCCGGA
>NZ_JBSFPS010000282.1:0-13010 GCF_053588315.1 Streptosporangium sp. NPDC003464
AGACGTCGCAGACTACGGCAGCCGCAGGGTCCGTGGCCGACACCCCGGTATTCCGCGGCCACGGATGTCGGTTCTCGGTGGCCGGGGCACACACCGGCGCAAGCCCGCTGCGGCCACCGCGGCCCGACCTGGCGCTCGCGTCCTGTGGGCCGCAGGCTGTGGCGTCAGAAATGCTCAGTCAGAGGCTGTCGAGGAAGTCCTGGAGGAGGCGGTTGACGTCGTCCGGGCGTTCCTGCTGAATCCAATGGCCGCAGTCCAGGAGATGGCTCCCCCTCAGATTCGGGAGAGTACGGGGGTAGGCGTCGATGGCGCCGGACAGCCACATGGTGGAGGCGTCCCGCTTGCCACCGACGAACAGGGACGGCTGCTCGATCGGGGCCCCGGCGTAGGAACCCAGGTCCTCCCAGTCACGGTCCATGTTGCGGTACCGGTTGAGCGCTCCGGTCAGGCCCGTCCGCTCGAACTCCGCGGCGTAGAACTCGAGATCCTCCTGCGTCAGCCAGGACGGCAGCGCCCCGGTGGGGAACCGCTCGCGCAGGGTGCCGCCCTCGCGGGTGACGAAATGCGGGTCGGGAGCGTCGGGGCCGGCCATGGTGTCGCCGGACAGAGCGCGGTAGAACCCGGCAAGCCAGCCCCGCACGTCGGGCTCGATCTCGGACTCGGCCCGGTCGGGCTCCTGGAAGTAGGAGACGTAGAACTCCTCCAGCCCGCCCATCTGAGCGAACGCCTCGCTCGGCCGGGGACCGCCCGGCGGCGCGTAGGGCACGCTCAAGATGCCGACCGCACGGAACACCTCCGGTGCCAGCAGCGCGGAGTGCGCCGCGATCGTCGCCCCCCAATCGTGGCCGATGATCACCGCCGACGACTCGCCGAGCGCCCGTACGACCGCGACATTGTCGGCGACCAAATCGAGCATCCGGTAGGCGGCCGGATCCCGCGGCTTGGACGAGCGCCCGTATCCCCGCACGTCGAGAGCGACGGCCCGGTAACCCGCCTGCGCCAGCACAGGCATCTGCCGCCGCCAGGAATACCACGACTCGGGGAACCCGTGCACCAGCAGCACCAGCGGCCCGCTGCCCTGCACCGCCAGGTGAATGCGCCCCGCGCCCGCTTCCAAGATCCGATGCTCGACTGTCATCACGCCCCCCTGACCTGCACTTCCTTGATCTGGCCAACCATAGGTCCGCAGTTTCCCAGGGGGCAAGATCCGTTGCCATATCAGCAAACGCGCGTTTCCCGGCCGCGTACGGGTGGTGCCCGGCGCGCGTCGGCCCGCGGCCGAGGCCAGGAGCCGTGATCAGGGTAAGAGGTCGCGCGGATAGGCGTGTCGAAGAATGCGTCGATGACGGTGGTGCGCCGCTCGTAGCAGCGGGCGAGCCGGCAGAAGGCGTTCTGCCAGGCGTGAGTGCGTTCGACATGCCAACGCTGACTGGCCTGGATGGGCGCCTTCTCCCCTTGTGCGCGATGCGTCCGTGCAGGCCGCGTTCGTTGAGCAGAGCGCGGGTCTTGTCGGAGTCGTAGCCGGCGTCCAGGTGCACGGTGATGTCGTCGGGCAACGGTCCCAGGTCGTCAAGACGGTCCAGGGTCGGGGCGAGCAACGGGGAGTCGTGACGGTTGGCGCCGGCCAGGACACGGCCCGGTGGAATACCGTATCCGTCCGTCATGCCCGAGCGTTTGAGGCCCTGTTTGCCGCGGTCGACCGGTGAGATGCGCCGACGGTGGCAGCCGAGCGGATGGCCGGGGTGGTACTCCGGCCGCTCGGGCAGCAGGGCTGCGAATTGGCCCCAGAGCGGTTCTGTCAGCCATGATGGAAGCGCGGGCACAAGTCTCCCCAGTGCTCACAGAGCGTCGCGACTCTCTGATCGTCGGCACCCGTGCCTGTCCTGCTGCCGGGCCCCACCATCGAGCCGCGGCCTTGACCCCCGGCGTCTCTGTGCGCGATCCGCACCCGACGAGCATGAAGTGCTGGGTGTAGATCGCCGTGACGTGAAGACGGGCAGGCGCGGTTGGTGCGGATCAGTGGGCGCTGCATTCGATGAGCAGTGCATCGGTGAGGACGAGTCGGGGTCAGAGGGCGCTGAGCGGCTCAGCCGTGGAGAGTGACGTGGGGCAGCGGACGGCCGGTGGCGTCGAACAGCGCGGCTCCACAATCGCAGCGCTCGTCGGCCAGGGTCTGGTCCGCCGACAATTCCCAGACCAGCATCTGCGAGCAGTTCGGGCAGTCCAGGCTGACCAGGGTCTCTTCGGGTTCCGAGCCCCAGGCCCGCACCGGGAGGCCCTGGTGCATCAACCCGGTCGGCTCACGCTCATCGGTCAGCGCGACCAGTACCTCGTAGGTGTCGGTGCCGTTCTCCCACACCATGAGCGTGCAGCGGAGATCTGCCAGCACACCGGACAGGTGATCGAGCTGACGGACCGGCAAATCACCGCGGCGCAGAGTCGGGTCGGTCTCGGCCGCTCGGTAGACGACGTTGGTGTCGACGTCTGTCGGCTCCGCTCCGAAGGCCCGTACTCGACCAGCCACGAACGCAGCCAGCTGGCCCGGGTAGTTCTCACCGGCCCAGTCCATCGTGAACATCACGCTGTCGACGTGAACCCCCCGGGCCCGTTCGCCGGGGCTCAGGACCAGCTCGTCCAGTTCTGTCACGACGATCACGCTATCAACTGCCGGGCGGCGGACGGTGCCGTTGTCGTGCATGTCCAACATCAGCCTCTGCACCTACCTGTGCGACCTCTAAGCACGCCGTAGCGGAGCTCGTCCGCAGGGTGTGCGCCACCGACGACGTGACCGTGGCCGCGCTGGCAAGCGGGCCGATCGTGACGACGGCGCTGTTACACGAGGGATCCGTACCCGGCCGTCCTCCACGTACAGCAGCGCGCGGATGCCGTCCCACTTCGTCTCGACCGCCCGGCGGTGCTGTGCCCGCCTGGGCGATCAGCGGCGGCTGCGGCGTGGTCCTCGGCAGCCTTGCGCTCCAGGTCGGCGGCATCCTCGGCCCGGCCCACCGCACCCACCAACCGGCACATCAGCCCGCGGTTCCCCTAGATCAGGGCAGGTCAGGGGCATATCCCGTGCATGCCCCGTGATCGCTAGGTAAATTGCCCGACAGGCCGGCCGAACCCCCCGAGTCACTCCCACGGCCATCATGACTGTCTCGACCAGTGCCAGGCTCGCATCACTGTGTACGCCCCGCAGGAAGCCTCGTGTGGCCAGGCGGGTCACCATCCCCGACGGCGCACCTTCGAGGCCAGCACCCCCACACGTACAGTAACGGCGGTGACAGTGAGGCGGGGCTGGCACCGGCGGGCTCGACACGATCGTCAGGCAGGCCACCTGGAGCTGATGCGGTTCTTCAGGGTCATGGCCGTGGTGGTCGCAAGCGCGAAGCAGAGCGGTGCCGGGGCGGGCCGCGCTCGTGCCGTGGGGGGTGCGAGCGGCAGGGGAGAAGGCGCTGGGACGGCTGGCGGCGCGGTTCGGCGAGCAGGTGTCATGAGCAGCGCGCTGGTGGTGGCGGCCCAGCGGGGTGACACGATGGCGATGAACGACCTGCTGGCCGAGCTGACCCCCTATCTGGGCCGGGTGTGCGGGCCAATCGCGCTGGACAGCGGGCCCGACGCGGTGCAGGAGGCGTTGATTGCCGTGTTCCGGCACCTGCGGGAGTTGCGGGAGCCCGAGGCGTTGTACGGCTGGGCGCGGGCGATCGCCGTGCGGGAGGCGGTGCGGATCGCCAAACGCGACGCTCGTTCGCGTCCTGAAGAACTGGGCGAGTTGCCGTCCCGTGAGGATGTGGAGCGGGCGGTGGACGTCCAGGACGTGCTGGAGCGGCTCTCCCCCGAGCATCGGGCGGTGTTGGTGCTCCGCGATCTCGAAGGGGTGCCGGAGGAGGATGCGGCGCGCTCGCTGCGGGTGGCGCCGGGGACGGTGAAGTCCCGGCTGCACCGGGCCCGGGAGAACTTCCGCCGCGCCTGGAGCTCATAACAGAGCGCGCCTCGGGTGACGAAGCGCGCTCCTCTCGGGCGTAAGCCTCTTCAGGCGCGTTCCTCCTTGTCGGCCAGCCAGAAGAACACCGGCGGCAGGACCAGCTCGATCACCGTGAGCACGATCTGAAAGCCGTGCGGCCGGCCGTACACGGCGAGTGAGAGCAGCCGCCCCACCCCGCCCAGCAGGAAGACCGCGGCCAGCCAGCGCACCACCCCCGCCGGGATGGGCCGCCGGCGGGCGGCCCACAGCCAGGCCAGGCCGTAGCCGGTGAAGGCGGCGCCCATGAAGCGCCCCCAGCTGTCGATCGTTGCTCCGGCGTCACCGGCTCCGGGGATCGCCGCGTTGCCGAGCACGACGTGGAGCAGCCCGATCAGCACGCACGACCACCCCATCACGACCGTGAGGATCCGGAGCGTCTTGGCCATGATTTCTCCCGACTTAGTAGACATATGTCTACTACAGTGATCAGTCTAGTAGACGTGTGTCAACTAGACTGATCCCATGCCTCCTCGCCAGCGACTCACGCCCGACGGGCGTCGCGCCCAGCTCCTTGCCGTCGGCGCCCGGCTCTTCGCCGCGCACCCGTACGCCGACGTGCTGATGGAGGAGGTCGCCGATGAGGCGGGCATCTCGCGGGCCCTGCTCTACCGGCATTTCCCCAGTAAGCAGGCCCTCTTCGCCGCGGTCTACCAGCAGGCGGCCGACCAGCTCCTCGCCGACACGCGGCTCGATCCCGCGCGCTCCCTGCGTGAGCAGCTCCTCCAGGGCATGGACGTCCATCTCGACTACTTCGTGGCCAATCGCAACGCCGTCCTCGCCGCGAACCGGGTCCTCGCAGGCGACCCGGTCATCCAGACGATCATGGCGAACGAGCTGGACGTCCTCAGGGAACGACTGCTGGGCGTCCTTCCGCTCGCGGGCGACGACGCGCGCGAGGCGGTCTCCGGGGTGCTGAAGGCGTGGCTGGTCTTCGTTCAGGTGCTGTGCGTCGACTGGCTCACCCGCGAGACGTGCACCCGCGACCAGCTGCGCGACATCTGCGTGGGCGCGGCCCTGGGCGCCCTCGGCCCGCTGCTCTCGCCTCCGTCGGAGTGTCGGTCAGGACGCGAGCTGGGTGTGGCGGTCGGCGACGCCGATCAGCGCGAGGGTGAACCCTGTCAGCGAGGCCTCCATGACGGCCCGAGAGATAGTCGCAGCTCCCCGGAAGCATCACGTACGCACTGTGACGCGTCCACTGACTTCATGACGCCTGGACTGTCATCTGCTGTCGTTTCCACTGACCCCTCGTGAAGCCCAACGCCCCCGCGCTCCTTGATCCCTCCTCCTCTCCTGCCACAGTCGTCTCACAAGATCACATCTGGGTGGACCAAGGCATCTCCGATACGGAGGCAGCGACCAGCGGGGCGGCGCCTGCGACCCCTGCCGCCACTGTTTCACCGACACGTGGACGCCTACTACGGCTTCCCCGGCGGCCTGGCCACCCCCTGACCTGACCATCGGTAGGCGAGCCCTCGCAGGACCGGAGGGCGTGTCGGCCGACGAGGGGGAGTACCTGCCCTCCCTGGGGAAACCACAGCGGGACGGGAGAGCCCCCGCCGCCGACTTCAGCACCGACACCGTCCCGCCCGTCTGGACTCGCCGATTTCGCGGGGCATGACGAGGATCCGAACGGAAAGTCCCGTTAGCGGAGCGGCCTCCAGCGGCTTACCGTGACATTCCGTTCGCCGGAGCCTGCAGCGCCCCGAGCGCCGGGCCGTAGCGCGTGAGGAGGCCGAGATCGCCCGGTGGGTCGCCTTCGAGTGGCCGCGCATCGAAAGGGGGCCCTGGAAAACCGGGCATGGATCGTGTTCTTTGACGGATCCGGTGTATCGCTGCTGCCGCAGGTGCGCCGCAGGTGCGCCCCTCGCGGCCGCACGCCCACGTTGCGGCACCGGCTGAACGGGAAACGCGCCTCGACGGCCGCCGCCTTGGGCTACCGCGCCGTCGATACCGGGCGCGGTGCACGTTTGTGCTTCCACCTGCGGCCCGGCGGCTACGGCACCGAAGCACTGATCGACGTGCTCACCCAGGTCAAGCCGTTCTACCAGGGCGAACGGGTGGTGCTGGTCCGGGACGGGCTGAGCGCGCGCCGGAGCCGCGCCCTGCGCGCCTGGGCCGCCGGGCAGGACCGGCTCACCCTGGAGCGGCTGCCCGGCTACGCCCCCGAACTCAACCCGGTGGAGATGCCGTGGTCCAGCATCAAAGCACGCGAACTGGCCGACCTCGCCGGCGACCACCTCGCTGATGTCTCCGACGCCGCCGAAGGCGGCATCAATCGCATTTGCCAGGACGAACGACTCGCATGGTCGTTCTTAGCCCACACCGGCCTGAAGATCCCCCCAACCCCACACAACTAACGAAAACTCAGTAAGCCATCGTCTGGTCGTCCCGGTCCGTCAGGGCGGTGGTGAGTCGTGCCGCGAGCTTCGCGACTGCGGTGCGGAGTTCGGGTCCGCCTTCGACGCGGAAGGCGAACGGCACGGTCGCCAGCCACTCCTGGGCGTACATGGCCGGGTTGTTGGTGCTGCCGGTGAGCACGCACCCCTCGCCCACCGGTTCCAGGCGCCCCATGGGCGGCCGGATCCACGGCGCCACCTCGGCCGGCGGGGCGTCGAACACCACGCGGGTGGCGAACGACCATCCAGTTCCCAGGTGCTCCTCCAGCGTCGCGACCGGGTCGAGGCCGTCGGGCGGCTCGAAGCCGTAACCAGTCTGCTGGGCGGCCAGGATCCGGTCGACGCGGTAGGTGCGGAGCGCGGCCGCGCGATGGGAGTGGCACAGGAGATACCAGCGTCCGTGGCGAACGACGACCGCCCAGGGGTCCACCTCGGCCTCCCACTCCTGGCCCGCGCCGCTCCGGTAGGTGACCAGCACGCGGCGCCGGATCGCGACGGCGGCGACGAGTGCGCTGATGATCGCGGGATCGGGGCGGGTCGAGCGCCGGTCCGGCGCGGCCGCCGCATGCTCGCGCAGCGCGGCCGCCTGCCGTCCGACGCTCTCGGGCAGTGCCTGGATGACCTTGCCCAGCGCGGTGCCGACAAGGTCGTCGTCGGCCGGCTGTCCGTCGAGCACCGCCATGACCAGAACCAGCGCCTCTGCCTGCGTGAAGACGACCGGAGGCAGCCGTGTGCCGCGCTGTAGCCGGTAGCCGCCGTGCGGGCCGCGGGCCGAATCGACGGCGATGCCCGCTTCCCGGAGGATGCCGATGTATCGGCGCGCGGCGCGCTCGGTGACCTCCAGCCGCTCGGCGATTTCGGCGGCCGTCGTGCCGGGGCGGGTCTGGAGGATCTCCAGGGTCCGCAGGGCTCGTGCGGTGGGGCTGAGATCGCTCGGCACCCTCGGAGAATACAGGAAGTGAATCGTCCGGAATTGACTCTACGGTAGGGAACCGCACCTCACGGAAGAAAGCGAACAGATCATGGACATCCTGCTCATCGGCGGCCTCTGGCTCGACGGATCCGCCTGGGACGAGGTCGCCGCCGCCCTCGGGCCGCTCGGCCACCGCCCCGTGCCGATCACACTCCCGGGCCAGGGCGACGGATCCACCTCCGCCACCCTCGACGACCAGGTGGCCGCGGTGCTCGCCGCGTTGGACGCCGCGCAGGACAAGGTCATAGTGGTGGGGCACTCCGCCGCCTGCACGCTGGCCTGGCTGGCCGCCGACGCCCGGCCGGAACGGGTGGCCAAGGTCGTCTTCGTCGGCGGCTTCCCCGCCACCGACGGCGGAATCTACGCCGACTTCTTCCCCATCGACGAGGGCGTCATGCCCTTCCCCGGCTGGGGCCCGTTCGAGGGACCCGACGCCGCCGACCTCGACGAGGAGACCAGGCGGCGCATGGCCGCCGCCTGGGTCCCCGTCCCCGAGGGCGTGGCCAAGGCCGTGGTATCGCTGGCGGACGAGCGCCGATTCGACGTTCCGGTCGTGATCGTGTGCCCCGAGTTCACCCCCGCCCAGGCGCAGGAGTGGATCGACGCCGGTGACGTGCCCGAGCTCGCCAGGGTCAAGCACATCGACTTCGTCGACATCGACTCCGGCCACTGGCCCATGATCACCCGGCCGACCGACCTCGCCCGGCTGCTCGCCGAGGTCTGACCGCGATGTCGTACACCATCCGGCCCCTGGGCGCCTCGACGTGGGACGCGTTCGCGGAGCTGGTCGAGCGCAACAATGGGATCTTCGGCGGGTGCTGGCGCATCGGCTACCACCCGGAGTGCGGCGAGCGGGGATCAGCCTTCGCGCGGTCAAGCAGGAGCGGGTCCTGACCGACCGCGCCCACGCCGCGCTCGTCTTCCCTGAGCGCATGATCAACACCAATAACTGGACCATACGCCACCTGCGCAGGGCGGCCTCCCTCAAGCTAGTCGAAATGGTTTCCGGCACCCACTATGTCCAAAGCGCCGACGCCCTGGGCATGCTCCAGGGAAGCGCATCGCGAACACAGGCGGTCCTACGAGACCAGATCCCCGACGACGGGATGTGGCAGGAGTTCGAAACCGCCGTCGAACAGATCGCCCGCATCCTCGACAACCAACCCGAACGCATCAACTACGCCGACCGGCGTCGCGCCATGGCTACCTGGGAGATGCCCCAGGCCGACTGGATACGACATGCACCGGCATCCCCAAGATGGCCCGAATGGCTACACAAAACCCCTTGATCGGCACCGCACGTGTGTGGTCGGAAGTCACTCAAGCTGAACATCTGCAGTGCCCGCCCCTGAAAGCCCTGCGCCAAACCGATGGTCCGGAGGCCCGCAGAGTCGGCGACAAGGTCGCCCAACTCCTGACTCCCAGCCGACAGAGGGCAGGATCGTTCGTCCTCCGTCGCCGCTTGAACCAGTATGCCGCCAACCTCGCGGCACAATGCGACAACGGCACAGAACCGCTCTCACCTTCCTGAGTTGCCCAACACAACCGGCCCGCGCCACCAGAGCCGATCATGGTGGCATTGCGATGGTTACCTGGGGTTCTTGGACTGTTCTCGCAGCGGGTGGCCTCAGCGATCGCAAAAAGGTCGGGAGAGTTCGAGATCGGCGTCCACTCGGCGCAACCCGTCGAAACCCCAAGTGTTTATGCCCTCCAAGTCGACCTCGTTGTAGATGCGAACGGCAAGGTCGCGCAGCGAGCGGGCAAGCCGGGCGTACTCGAGGTGAGTGAGGTCGAGTCCCTCCGCGCCATAGGCGCGCAGGAAGCGCACAGGATCGGGCCCGCACAAGCCGGCGAACACATCGTGCTCGCGCGGCGCCAGCATCGCGTGACCCCAGTCGAGCAGCGTCGCGATGCGACCGTCGCGGTCAACGAGGACGTTGTGAGGGAACAGGTCGTGGTGGCATACGACGTGGGGCACGTCGATCGCGCGTGCCCGTTCGATCACCGCTTCGAGCCGGTCGACGTTGGCCATGATTTCGTCGCGGCGGTCCACGATCCAAGGGTGGTCGTGCCGGTCGCGCAGCACCTCAATGCACCACTCGTCCATATCGGTGCGGGGCAGATCGAGGTCGGTGATCTCGTGCACGGTGCGCATCACCCGCGCGATCGCGTCAGCGTCGTTCCACGTTCCCAGGCGGCCGTCGACGAACGGGAACAGCGCGTAGCGCCGGCCATGGTGCTCCGAGGTGTACGAGCCGTCAAGTGCTCGCTCCGCCGCGGGAACGGGGATGCCCCGAGCTGCCAACTCAGCCGTCAGCGCCAGACCGGCGTCGCTGTCGGGCTGCTGACGCCAAAGTTTCACGAACCAGCGCCCGTCGGTGAACGCATCCGCTTCGAACCCGCCCGGATGCGGCCGCAATTCGCCCACTTCAACACCGAAGGCGTCGCGGACCTGAGTCGTCGTCGGCGGTCGTACTTCGCTCCACATCAACCCAGGACGCTACCGCTGCCGAGGGCAGCCGGTCGACGTCTTTTTGCAGCACCGCTGACCCAACCTACGTCCGCCATCTATCGTTCACAGCCGCCAACTACGGATCACAGGCACAGCGATCGCGGGGTTCATCACGCTGTACCCCTTCTACGGCCAGTCGATGACGAGTCGGCTGTTGGGCTTGTCGATGATGAAGCGAGGGTCGGCGGCCTTCAGCAGGTCACGGTGCGCGGCCGTGGCGATGCGGAAGCCGGGGGCGGGCGCGTCGTTGCCGTAGTCGCGGTCCCACTCGCCGATCGGGGCTGTGACCTGCTCGGCGAGGGAAGCGGCGGTCGGGCCGTGGCCGATGACGCCGATCTCCAAGAACCGGCTTTCGGTGTCCTGGCCCTCGCGGACGGTCAGGTAGGCCAGGATGTCGCCGTCGAGCGCGGCCATGGACCCCCACCCGAAGTGCGGGGTGAACCCGGGCCGCTGGCCGGGCATCCGGGCCAGGCCGCCTGGCAGGACGCACGCCAGCCACAGATACACCCACTGCCAGGATGAGCCCGCCGGAACTTCACCCCGGTGTAGACCTTGTGGGCGGGCTCGTCCAGGACGGTCGGCATCGCCTCCCGGTCGACGAGCTGCTCGCTGAAGGTCTCCATGCCCTCTCCGGCCATGGGGACTCGCGTGTAGATGTCGTCGTAGATGCCCTTGCGCAGCGGGACGAAGGTCGCCATCTCGCAGGAGACCGTCTTCCAGGTCTCGCTGTTCTTGTCGTCGGGCTCGAAGGCGAGCTGCGGGAGATGCTGCCGCGGATCCGCATCGGGATAACCAGCCGCCCGCCCGGGGCGAGCTGTTCCAGAACCTCGGTGGGGATGTCACCGGCGCCCACGGTGAACTGGATCCGGTCGTAGGGGGCGTGCTCGGGGAGCCCGGCCGCGCCGCCCCGCAGCACGGCCAGATGAGCACCGCCAGCCGTGGGGGCAGGCGGTGAAGCTGGGGCGGCCGGCGCGGTCGCCGGGGCGCGGAGCTTCTCCGTGGGCAGCGCTACCTCGTTGCCGGAGCCGAACGCCTCCCGCATCCGCTTGAGCCGCTCCCGGTAGACCTCTCCGCCGACCGCCTGGCCGGCGGCGTCCAGGTCGGGCCGGTTGGGACCATCCCCGCGGCCGCCATAACTGTTGTACCCGTCCAGGGTGAACAGCGAGTCGCGCAAGGTGCTGGACACGACCAACCCGCCGATGCCGCGGCCGTGCTCACTTCTTTGGCCCCCAGGCCGAACACGTGCACCTGGGGCAGATGGGCTCCTCGACCGTTGAACGCAGGGGCGTTCGGAGTCGTCCGGAATTGTTCCGGACAGTGTTCGATCTTGTGTCCGTCGGGACCGACGATGACTGTTTATGGCGCCTTCCCCGATCGCATGGGGTGTCCAGGCCGATGGAGGTTGTGCATGTTTCTTCCGCCTGTCCGACGGAGAACGGACAAACCCGCAGCCACTCCGACACGGATGTCCGACAAGATGTCAGGCATAGGTCCAAACGGTTCGCCGTCGCCCGCCGCCCTCCGCCGGCGGGCGCGATCCGGGCCACGCTGGTCGCGCCCTCACGTGCCGGTGCCCCGCGGCTCTCACCGGATGGCCAGCGCGGAGGGCGGACGTGATGCAGGCGCTTGAGATTCCCGCCGAGGGGCTCAAGCATGTCCGCTTCGGCTGGTCGATGCTGAGCGAGGCCACCCTGTCGTTGTGGGCGGCCACCGGAGGCAACCAGACGCCGTGGATCCGGCGATGGTGGAGCGATGTGCGTGGGCGGCTGACGCCGGGCAGACCGCGCCTGTTGCGCGAGATCATCGGGTTGGGCGGGTACCTGCCGGATTTCCTCCTGCCGGTGGCGGCCGGCGGCTCGTCCTCACTCGACGAGGAATTACACGCACTGGTGACCACACCGACAGGGTCGATCCGGGAGGGGTTGACCTGCGCCATCACGGGTGCGAAGCGAACAGGGCTCGTCGGCCCCGCTCTGCCGCTGGCCACTCGCCTGCTGGACGCGCGCGGTGAGGACGCTTACCTGGCCACTTTGGCGGATGAGCTGAGGACCTACTGGAAGGCGGCCCTGGCCCCGTATTGGGACGGTCTGCGGGCCGACCTGGAGCTGGAGTTCGATCACCGGGCGCGGCTGCTCGCCGCCGACGGGGTGCATGCGGCCATCGCTGACATGAGCCGGCACCTCGCCTGGAGTGGCGACACTCTCCTCGTCGACATCCCGCCACACGCCCGGCTGACCGCCGGCTCGGGGTTGTGGTGTGTCGGCTCGGCCTTCATGAGCGACCGGATTCTCATGAGCAACCGTCCCGACGACACCGTGGCCATCTACTTCCCCGCCGCCGGAAGAGCCACCACCGCGTCGGGACGGCAGCCGTTCAGGCAGGTATCGCGGGACCTCACGGAACTTCTCGGCGCAACCCGTGCCGCACTGCTGGCCGACCTCGACATCGCTCACACCACCGCCGACCTCGCCCGGCGCCACAAGCTGGCGGCCGGCACCGTCTCCCATCACCTGGGCATCCTGCACAAAGCGGGGCTTCTCGACCGCGGGCGTGACGGCAAGCGTGTGCTGTACCGGCGTAGCCCCCTTGGCAACGCCCTCGCCCGCTGACCGATGCCCCAGACCGATGAAATCTTTTAGGCCAGTTGATCTCGTCGATTCGACTCTAGTCAAATCGACGGTCCAGCTGATACTCGACGGGGTTTGATCATTTATGTTGTAATCTCCGGAGATTCGCTCTGGCGAATTCATAAAAGCAACCTGAGGAGGTGAAACTTATGATCACGACTTCTATTGTTGACAGGTTGGCTAGTGACAGCCTCCAGCAGCACCTGTTTGCGTCCCAGTCCACCGTGGCTCAAGAATGTGGGCGGGAAGGCAGCACGTGTCTCTTCACGTTCGGGTGCTGTGCCGGCCTGTACTGCCGCCTTTGGGTCGATGGCTGGGCGGACGGTCACTGCCGCCGCGGCTGAGACATTTCCGTCTCGGCTGCCGACGCTAGCCCCTGAGGGGCTTGCGGTCCCGCACCTACCTCACCACCGCGAACACGACACTCGGCTTCCTGCGCGAGGCCACCTTCGCCGCCGAAGTCAAGATCGGCGGGACCGGC
>NZ_JBSFPS010000283.1:0-12931 GCF_053588315.1 Streptosporangium sp. NPDC003464
GGGTGACGCTATGAACAACGGAGCGGCAACAGTTGTGGCAGGTGGGGCAGTGATCCCCACGTCTGACTCATGTGGCAGATTCGAACATGTCATCGCCCAGACGATCAGCGACTGGCCGCGGCCCATGTCGCCGGCCACGAACACGCCGTCCACCGAGGACATGTAGCCCTTGTCCCGCGCGACGTTGCCGCGCGCGTCGAAGAACTCGCCGGAGGCGACCCCGGCCAGCTCCTCCAGCAGACCGCCCTTCTCCGGGCCGACGAAGCCCATCGACAGCGTGACCAGCTCCGCCGGGATCTCCCGCTCGGTGCCGGGGACCGGCCTGAAACCGGCCGCCGGGCCCTCGACCTCGACCAGGCGCAGCGCCCGGACGTTGCCGTCGGCGTCGCCGACGAACTCGGTGGTGGAGACCGCGTAGACCCGGTCGCCGCCGCCCTCGGCCAGCTCCTCGTGGGCGCTCTCCATCTTGAACAGGATGGGGAACGTGGGCCACGGCTGGCTGCCCGGACGCTCGGCCGGAGGCTGGGGCATGATCTCCAGCTGGGTGACCGAGGCGGCCCCCTGCCGGATCGCGGTGCCGATGCAGTCGGCGCCGGTGTCACCGCCGCCGATCACGACGACGTGCTTGCCCTCGGCACTGATCGGCGAGACCGGGTAGTCGCCCTCCTGGACCTTGTTGGCCGGGGGGAGATACTCCATCGCCTGGTGGACGCCCTTCAGGTCGCGTCCGGCGACCGCCAGGTCGCGCCACTGGGTCGCGCCGCCCGCCAGGACGACCGCGTCGAACTCCTCCCGCAGCTGGGCCGCGGTGATGTCGACGCCGACGTCGACGCCGGTGCGGAACTCGGTGCCCTCGGCCCGCATCTGCGCGAGCCTGCGGTCGATGTGCCGCTTCTCCATCTTGAACTCGGGGATGCCGTAGCGGAGCAGCCCGCCGATCCGGTCGGCGCGCTCGAACACCACCACGTCGTGCCCGGCCCTGGTGAGCTGCTGGGCGGCGGCCAGGCCCGCGGGGCCCGAGCCGACGACCGCGACCCGCTTGCCGGTCTTCGAACTCGGCGGCTGGGGGGTGACCCAGCCCTCGTCGAAGGCACGGTCGATGATCTCGACCTCGACCCGCTTGATCGCGACCGGGTCGGAGTTGATGCCGAGCACGCACGCCGCCTCGCACGGAGCCGGGCACAGGCGGCCGGTGAACTCCGGGAAGTTGTTGGTGGCGTGCAGGCGCTCGATGGCCTCCTGCCAGTCGTCGCGGTAGACCAGGTCGTTCCACTCGGGGATGAGGTTGCCCAGCGGGCAGCCGTTGTGGCAGAACGGGATGCCGCAGTCCATGCAGCGTGCGGCCTGCTTGGTCAGCGCGGGCCGGGGGAAGTCCTGGTAGACCTCCCGCCAGTCGCGGATGCGCACGTCCACCGGGCGGCGCGCCGGCAGCTCGCGCCCGTGCGTGAGGAAACCCTTCGGGTCAGCCATCGGTATGCCCCCTTATCCCTGAACAGTCTCGTGAGCGCGGCCGGTCATGACCACTTCGGTATGTGTCGGCATCGGCGTCATCCCTGAACCGCGGCGGCCATGACCGCCTCGTCGATGTCGCGGCCTTCGAGGCGCGCGGCCTCGGCGGCCCGGAGGACCCGCTTGTAGTCCGTCGGCATGATCTTGCTGAACCGGGCCGGGTCCCAGTCGGTGAGGAGCGCCTTGGCCACCGTGGAACCGGTCTCGGTCAGGTGCGCCTCGACGACCTCCCGCAGCATGTCGGAGTCGGCCTCGTCCAGCGCCTCGATCTCCACCATCTCGCGGTTGACCCGGTCGGCGTTGAGGTCGAGCAGGTAGGCGACGCCGCCGGACATGCCCGCCGCGAAGTTGCGGCCGGTCGGGCCGAGGACGACGACCTTGCCGCCCGTCATGTACTCGCAGCCGTGGTCGCCGACGCCCTCGACGACCGCGGTGGCGCCGGAGTTGCGGACGCAGAACCGCTCCCCCATCACGCCGCGGACGAACACCTCGCCGGAGGTCGCGCCGTACAGGCCGACGTTGCCGGCGATGATGTGCCCCTCAAGCGGGGCCTCGTCGTGCGGCTGGAGTGTGATCCGGCCGCCCGACAGGCCCTTGCCGAGGTAGTCGTTGGCGTCACCGGTCAGCCGCAGCGTGACGCCCCGGGGCACGAAGGCGCCGAAGGAGTTGCCGGCCGAGCCGGTGAAGCGGACCTCGATGGTGTCGTCGGGGAGCCCGGCCCCGCCGTACCGCTTGGTCACCTCGTGGCCGAGCATGGTGCCGACCGTGCGGTTGACGTTGCGGATGGGCAGCTCCAGGGTGACCCGCCGGCCGTTGGCCAGCGCCCCCTCGGCGAGCTGGATCAGCGTGTGGTCCAGGGCCTTGTCCAGGCCGTGGTCCTGCTCCTGCGTACGGCGGAGCGCGGTGCCCGCGGGCAGCTCCGGCTGGTGCAGGATCGGCGCCAGGTCCAGGCCCGCCGCCTTCCAGTGGTGCTCGGCCGAGGTGGTGTCCAGCAGCTCGGCGTGGCCGATGGCCTCGTCGAGGCTGCGGAAGCCCAGCGCGGCGAGGTGCTCACGGATCTCCTCGGCGATGAACTCGAAGAAGTTGACCACGAACTCGGGCCTGCCGCTGAAGCGCTTGCGCAGCTCGGGGTTCTGGGTGGCGACGCCGACCGGGCAGGTGTCCAGGTGGCACACGCGCATCATCACGCAGCCGGAGACGACCAGCGGGGCGGTGGCGAAGCCGTACTCCTCGGCGCCGAGCAGCGCGGCGACGACCACGTCGCGGCCGGTCTTGAGCTGGCCGTCCACCTGCACGACGATCCGGTCGCGCAGGCCGTTGAGCAGCAGCGTCTGCTGTGTCTCGGCCAGGCCCAGCTCCCAGGGGGCACCCGCGTGCTTGAGCGAGGTCAGCGGGGACGCGCCGGTGCCTCCGTCGTGACCGGAGATGAGCACGACGTCCGCGTGTGCCTTGGACACGCCCGCCGCGACCGTGCCGACGCCTACCTCGGCCACGAGCTTGACGTGCACGCGGGCGGCCGGGTTGGAGTTCTTCAGGTCGTGGATGAGCTGGGCGAGGTCCTCGATGGAGTAGATGTCGTGGTGCGGCGGCGGCGAGATGAGGCCGACGCCCGGGGTGGAGTGCCGGGTCTTGGCGATCCACGGGTAGACCTTGTGGCCGGGCAGCTGGCCGCCCTCGCCGGGCTTGGCGCCCTGGGCCATCTTGATCTGCAGGTCGTCGGCGTTGACCAGATACTCCGACGTCACGCCGAAGCGGCCGGAGGCCACCTGCTTGATGGCCGAGCGGCGGGCCGGGTCGTAGAGCCGCTCGGGGTCCTCGCCGCCCTCGCCGGTGTTGGACTTGCCGCCCAGCCGGTTCATCGCGATGGCGAGGGTCTCGTGCGCCTCCATCGAGATGGAGCCGTAGGACATCGCACCGGTGGAGAAGCGCTTGACGATCTCGGAGACCGGCTCGACCTCGTCGATCGGGACCGGCTCGCGGACGCCGTCCCTGAACTTGAACAGGCCGCGCAGCGTCATCAGCTTCTCGGCCTGGGAGTCCACCAGGCCGGTGTACTCCTTGAAGATCTCGTAGCGGCGCGAGCGGGTGGCGTGCTGCAGCTTGAAGACCGTCTCGGGGTTGAACAGGTGCGGCTCGCCCTCGCGGCGCCACTGGTACTCCCCGCCGACCTCCAGACGGCGGTGGGCGTTCTCGGCCCGCGGGTAGGCCCGGCGGTGGCGGAGCGCGACCTCCTGGGCCAGGACGTCGAAGCCGACGCCGCCCAGGCGCGAGGTCGTCCCGGCGAAGCAGGCGTCGATGACGTCCTTGCCCAGGCCGAGCGCCTCGAAGATCTGGGCGCCGGTGTAGGAGGCGACGGTGGACACGCCCATCTTGGACATGACCTTCAGCACGCCCTTGCCGTAGGCCTTGATGAGGTTGCGCACGGCCTTGTGCCTGTCGATGGCCAGGACGCCGGAGCCGACCATGTCCTCGACGGTCTCGATGGCGAGGTAGGGGTTGACCGCGCCCGCGCCGTAGCCGATGAGCAGCGCCATGTGGTGGGCCTCGCGGGCCTCGCCGGTCTCGATGACCAGGCCGACCCGGGTACGGGTCTTCTCGGCGATCAGGTGGTGGTGGACCGCGCCGGTGAGCATCAGCGACGGGATCGGCGCCAGGGCGTCGGAGGAGCCCCGGTCCGACAGCACGATGATCCGCGCCCCGCCCTCGATCGCCGCCGAGACCTCGGAGCGGATCTCCTCGAGGCGGCGCAGCAGTGCCTCGCCGCCGCCGGCGACCTCGTACAGGCCGGAGACGACGCGCGGGTGGAAGCCCGGCAGCGCGCCCTCGTCGTTGATGTGGATGATCTTCGCGAGCTCGTCGTTGTCGATCACCGGGTAGGGCAGGACGAGCTGGCGGCAGGAGGCCGGGCCCGGGTCGAGCAGGTTGCCCTCGGGGCCGAGCGTGCTGGCCAGGGAGGTGACGAGCTCCTCGCGGATGGCGTCCAGCGGCGGGTTGGTGACCTGGGCGAAGAGCTGGCTGAAGTAGTCGAACAGCAGCCGGGGCTTCTCGCTGAGCACCGCGACCGGGGTGTCGGTGCCCATCGAGCCGATCGGCTCGGCCCCCACCCTGGCCATCGGCGACAGGATGATCCGCAGCTCTTCCTCGGTGTAGCCGAAGGTCTGCTGCCGCTTGATCAGCGCCTCGTGGGTCGGGATCTCGCGGGAACGGGCGGGCAGCTCCTCGAAGCGGACCAGACCGGCGTGCAGCCACTCGTCGTAGGGCAGCTCGGCGGCGAGCTCCGCCTTGATCTCGTCATCCTCGATGATCTTGCCGAGCGCGGTGTCGATCAGGAACATCTTGCCGGGCTGCAGGCGGCCCTTGCGGACCACGTCCCCCGGCGCGATGTCGAGCACGCCGGCCTCGGAGGCCAGCACGACCAGGCCGTCGGCGGTGACCCAGAACCGTCCGGGGCGCAGGCCGTTGCGGTCGAGGACCGCGCCGACCAGGGTGCCGTCGGAGAAGGTGATCGAGGCCGGGCCGTCCCAGGCCTCCATGAGGGTGGAGTGGAACTCGTAGAAGGCCCGCCGCGCGGGGTCCATCTCGGTGTGGCTCTCCCACGCCTCGGGGATCATCATCAGCACCGCGTGCGGCAGCTTGCGCCCGGTGAGGTGGAGCAGCTCCAGCGTCTCGTCGAAGGAGGCGGTGTCGGAGCCGTCGGGGTCGCAGATCGGGAACAGCCGCGACAGCTCGCCCGGGATGGCGGCGGTCTCCAGCATGGCCTCGCGGGCCCGCATCCAGTTGCGGTTGCCCTTGACGGTGTTGATCTCACCGTTGTGGGCGACGTAGCGGTAGGGGTGCGCCAGCGGCCACGACGGGAAGGTGTTGGTGGAGAAGCGCGAGTGGACCAGCGAGATCGCGGTCTCGTAGCGCTCGTCGCTCAGGTCGGGGAAGAACGGCTCGACCTGCGAGGGGGTGAGCATGCCCTTGTAGACGATCGTCCGGGCGCTCAGCGAGGGGAAGTAGACGTCCACCTCGTGCTCGGCCCGCTTGCGCAGGCAGAAGGCCAGCCGGTCCAGCTCCAGCCCGCTCTCCCCGCCGGGGGAGGCCACGAACAGCTGCCGGAAGAACGGCATCACGGCGCGGGCGCTCGGCCCGGGCAGCGCGGAGTCGGTCGGCACGTCGCGCCAGCCGAGGACCGTCAGGCCCTCCTCCGCCGCGATCTCCTCGATCATCCGCACGCCGGTCTCGCGGGCCTCGGAGTCACTGGGCAGGAAGGCCATGCCGGCGGCGTAGGAGCCGGCCGCGGGGAGCGGGAAGTCCGTCACCGCGCGGAAGAAGGTGTCGGGGATCTGCGTCAGGATGCCGGCTCCGTCGCCGGTGTCCGGTTCGCTACCCTGGGCCCCCCGATGATCGAGATTGCACAGCGCCGTCAGAGCCTTCGCGACGATGCCGTGGCTTCGGCGCCCGGCCACGTCCGCGACCATGGCGACGCCACAGGCGTCGTGCTCGTGCGAGGGGTGGTACAGGCCCTGGGGCTCGGGAAAGCCGAGGTGGGCAGCAGGCATTGAATCCCTCCCGTCGTCTCGCTTCTGTGGAACAAGCAAAGGGACGACGTTGGCCCTGCTGCGTGGTGTGTAGACATTACCGTACCCTGCCGGAAACCTGCCTACCCGACCCATATCACAACCATTTAGTGCCGGTTTGACCGCTTCGTTCAACATGGCGGCACGGCAGAACATTCCAGGTGAGGGCTCTAGGGTTGCCCCATGGAAGCGATTGCGGCGCTCATCGCGCAGGCGGGTGTGGACGGCAGGCGGCTGCGGACGGTGCTGACGCTCCTGGGCGACGGCCGCTGGTGGACACTGGCGGATCTGGTCCGGGAGAGCGCGACGTCGCGGCGGACCGTCGAGGCCCTGCTGCGCGAGGTCGAACTGGAGCGCTCCGGCGAGCGTTTCCGGCTCCGCGAGCCGCTGATCGGCCTGACGGGCGGCGGCCTCGCGCCGGCCGACCCGGTGGCCCACCTGCTGCCCGGGCACGCCGGCCTGGTCGCGCGGATGGAGGAGCTCATCGCCAAGGCGCCCCGCGGCCGCCAGGCGCTGGACCACGTGGCCGCCACCGCCGACACCGTGGTCCGGCGGGCGCTGCTGCTGGACGCCCGGTTCTGGCTGGAGGGGGCCCGGCTGCTGTGCGTGGGCGACCACGACCTGACCTCGCTGGCCACCGCGATGCTGCACCCGGGCGTCGAGGTGACCGTGGTGGACATCGACGAGCGCATCCTCGCCTACATCTCGGAGCAGGCCGACCGGCTCGGCCTCGCCGTGCGGACCCGCTGGGCCGACCTGCGTCTGGGCCTGCCCGCCTCCGCGCAGTCGTGGGCCGACCTGGCCGTCACCGACCCGCCCTACACCCCCGAGGGCATCGGCCTGTTCGTCTCCCGCGCCGTGGAGGGGCTGCGCGACCGCGAGCGGGGCCGGATCCTGCTGGCCTACGGCGCGAGCGAGCGCACCCCGGCGCTGGCGCTGAAGGTGCAGCACGCCCTGTCCCAGCTCAACCTCGTCAACGAGGCCATCTATCCCGACTTCAATCGCTATTTCGGCGCCGAGGCCATCGGCTCCGCCGCCGACCTGTACATCCTGCGCCCCACCACCAAGACCTGGCCCGCCGTGGCCGCCCGCGTCGACGGCTTCGGCGCCGCCATCTACACGCACGGCCCCCAGTCGATCGAGTCGGCCCCCGCCCCCGCCCCCGCGCCGGCCGCCGCCGGCCCGGCCCCCGAGGTGCTCGTGGGCGAGTGGCCGAAGGACCTGCTCGCCAAGGCGCCCCGGGCCCGGCTGGCGACCTGGCTCGCCAAGCCCTACGCCAGCGACCCCGCGAGGGTGGCGATAGCCGTGCCCGCCGGGCTGGAGGCGGCGCTCCCCCGGCTGCTGCTGGCCACCCGCGCCCAGCACGTCCAGGTCACCCTGGCCGGACCGCCGAAGGACCTGCCCACCGAGCTGCTCTCGGCGGTCTACGGACTGACCGTCGAGGGCCGGACCGTCCACGCCGTACGGCTGCCGCCCCCCGCCACGGCCGAGGGGCGGATCCTGCGCCGCGTCCTGGACAACGCCCACGGCAAACTCGCCAACACCTGGCGCGAGGCCCTCATCAAGGCCCGTGACGGGCTGACCAAGAAGCAGGCCAGGGCGATCGTCGGCCGCCTGGCCCCCTGGGCCGACGACGTCACCGTCCTCGAACTGCCGGCCTGCCGCCTCCAGCAACTCCCCGCCGCGGTGGCGGCCTCCCTCACCGCACCAGACGCCGCTGGATCACCAGACTGAGGCCGTCCATCGCGACCTGCGGATAGGTGAGGTCCACCCGGCCCGTGCCGCCCACCGGGGCGACCCAGCTCACCGTGACGTAGTGGCCCAGGGCCCGGGCCTGGGCCCAGCTCCGGGAGCCGTCGAAGCCGGCCGGGGTGCCGGGGGCGGGCCGTACGAACCCGCCGTCCTTCAGGGCCGCCACGAGCCTGTCGGCCGCGGTGGAGTCGGCCAGGTTGAAGACGGCGAACTGCCCGGAGATCCGGCCGTCCGGGGTCGCGTAGTGGGCGCGCAGCGCCTGGCTGCATCCGGCGACCGCGGCCTCGGCGCTCCCCCACACCGCCGGGACGCAGTCGGTGAGCGCCTCGGTCCCCTTGACGGTGAGCGTGGTCCCGCCCGCGCTCACCGGCCCGGCGGGGAACATCTCGGCGACGGTCAGCGGGTCGGGGTCGGCCGCGCGGGTGGCGATCGGCGCGTAGTGCGCCGTGGTCGGCTCGCCCCGGAAGGTGGCCGGGCGCGGGGCGTCGGCGCCGCCGCCCAGCCACAGGAACGCCGCCCCCGCGGCGACGGCGAGCAGCACGGCGGCGACGGCGATCCACTTGCGCATGACCGATGAGCCTACTGCGACCGGACAGGTGGCGCAGGTCTAAGCAGGTCTAAGGGGCGGGAGCGGCCGCGACGACACGGCGGAAGACGGCCTTCTCCGCACCCCGGACCGCCAGGGACAGGGAGATGAAGTCGTCCTTGGCGCCCGGCTCGGCACCGTCGGCGCGACCGATCCAGACCAGGCCCACGTAGTGGCCCATGGCGTGGCCGCTGGCCTCGGTGTAACCGCCGGCCGGGAAGCGCACCCTGGCCGACTCCAGCGGATGAGGCCAGCCGCCCCGGTGCATGGTCGTCAGCGACTGGACGAGCGCGTCGGCCGCGGCGGCGTCACGGAGGTTCAGCAGGGTGTATTGGGCGACGTGGCGACCGTCGGCGGTGGCGTACAGGCCCCGGACGGCCTGGGTGCACCCGGCCTCGGTGAGCCGGCCGGCCAGCCCCTGCCCCCAGACCGCCGCCGAGCAGTCGGTGTCGAGTTTGGTGGCCGCCAGCCTGAGCGTGGTCCTGCCCTCCTTGAGGACCTTCTCGGCGAAGACGTCCTTCAGGGTCAGCGGGGCGGTGTCGGCCTTGCTCTGCGCGATCGGCGCGAACAGCTTCGGGGAGACCCAGCCCTTGTAGGCGTCGGGCCGGGGCTGGGTGGAGATGGCCGCGGCGGTGGCCCGCTCCGGCGAGAAGTCGTTGCCCATCGAGTCGATCACGAAGGCGAGGACGACCGCGGCGGCCAGCACCCCGGCCACCGAGGCGACGGCCACCAACAGCCGCTGCTGGCCCCGGCTCAGCCTCCGCTCCTCCGCCGGAGGCGCGCTCCTGGTCTGCGCCTTCGCCGGAGCGCGGCGGCGCTTGCGGGCAGGGGGGGTCGTCACAGTCCGCTCCCTCCCAGGAGATTGCCGAGGGCGAAGGTCAGGCCGGCCGCGACCACGCCGACGACGAGCTGGCGCAGCCCGCTGTACCACCAGCTGCGCGCGGTGACCCGGGAGACCAGCGCACCCGCGCCGAACAGCGCCAGGCAGGAGATCACCGCCGAGCTCACCAGACTGGTGACCCCCAGCAGGTACGGCAGGAGCGGCAGGATCGCGCCCACGGAGAAGGACAGGAACGAGGAGACGGCGGCGGTCTTGGGCGAGGGCAGGTCGTCCGGGGTGACCCCCAGCTCGACCAGGGCGTGCACCTCCAGCGCCTTGTCCGGGTTGCGGGAGATCTGCCTGGCCACCTCGGCCGCCAGCGCGGGCTCGACGCCGCGTGACTCGTAGAGCTGGGCGAGCTCCTGCTGTTCGGCCTCGGGGTGGCGTTGCAGCTCGCGCCGCTCGACGTCGATCTCGGCGAGGGCGAGCTCCCGCTGGCTGGCCACCGAGACGTATTCGCCCCCGGCCATGGAGAACGCGCCCGCCGCCAGCCCGGCCACCCCGGCCAGCACGATGACCTTGGTGCTGGCCGTGCCGCCCGCCACACCCGCGATCAGGGCGAAGTTGGAGACGAGGCCGTCCATCGCGCCGAACACCGAGGGCCGCAGCCAGCCGCCGTTGACGTCACGGTGTGCGTGATGGATCTCGGCGCGTCCCCCGGACTCGCCTGCGCTCATGATCTGCCTGTCTCTCCCTCGGACACGGCCCGCACCGCGACCCCCTCGCCGGAGGTCCCGGAGGCGTCTGTCCCGCCGGCCTCGCCGGCCTTCTCTTCCTGGTCCGCCTGGTCGGACGGGTGCGCCGGGTCGACGGCCTCCGCGCCCTCCGGCGCGGCCCCCCGCGTCAGGCCGGCGGACCCGCCGTCCTTCCCGGCGTCACCGGTCTCCCCCTCATTGTCCGCGGCCACCCTCTCCGCGCCGTCACCGGACTCCGCGGCCCCGTCGGCCTGGTCGGACGGGTGCGCCGGGTCGACGGCCTCCGCGCCCTCCGGCGCGGCCTCCTGCGTCAGGCCGACGGACTCCTCACCGGTCTTCCGCCCGGCATACCAGAAATACGCCACCGCCGCGACGAACAGGACGATGGAGGTCCACTGGTTGAGCCGCAGGCCGAGGATGTGGTGGGCGGTGTCCACCCGCATGCCCTCGATCCAGAACCGGCCCACGGTGTAGCCGGCGACGTAGAGGGCGAACACGCGGCCGTGACGGAGCGCGAACCTGCCGCCGATCCAGATCAGGACGAGGGCCAGGCCCAGGTCCCAGATCGACTCGTACAGGAACGTGGGGTGGTAGGTCGACTCGCCCGGCACCGTGCCCGGCCGGTCGGGGTCGATCTCCAGGCCCCAGGGCAGGTCGGTGGGGCCACCGAACAGCTCCTGGTTGAAGTAGTTGCCCCAGCGGCCAATGGCCTGGGCGAGCGCGATGCCGGGGGCGACGGTGTCGGCCACCGCGGACAGGGAGATCCCGCGGCCGCGACAGCCGAACCACACGCCCAGCGCGCCCAGGGCGACGGCCCCCCAGATGCCCAGGCCGCCGTTCCAGATGAACAGCGCCTCGATCGGCTCGTTGGGCGCGTCCGGCCCGAAGTAGAGCTGCCAGTCGGTGATGACGTGGTAGAGACGCCCACCGACCAGACCGAACGGCACAGCCCAGACGGCGAGGTCCACGATCGTGCCGGGCGCGCCGCCGCGGGCGCGCCAGCGGCGCTCACCGAGGGCGACGGCGACGATGACGCCGAGCACGATGCACAGTGCGTAGGCCCGGATGGGGACCACGCCGAACAGATGCCAGACCCCCTGGGAGGGGCTGGGAATCGAGGCGAGGGGCATGTCAGGTGACGTTACCGTGTCACGGCCTACTTGGCCGCATCAAGGATCGCATTGCGCAGATCGCCCGGCTTGAACGCCACGTCGTTGGCCAGCTCGACGCCGTTGAGCTTCAGCGTCGGGGTGCCCTGGAGCTTGGCGCTCTCCAGGACCTTGGCGCTGTAGTCGGCCTGGGTGGCCGCCTTCTCCTGGCCGGTCACGCACTTGGCGAAGCCGGGGTCGGTGACGCCGGCGTCCTTGCCCCAGTTGACCAGGTCGTCGAGCTTGAAGCCCTCGACGGTCTCCGACGGCTGCTCCTTGAACAGCGTGTCGTGGAACTTGATCCACGGGACGCCGCCGGGGATGCAACGGGCCGCCGCGCCGGCGCGGAGGGAGTTGCCGCGGGTGACGCCGCTGTTCATCTCCTGGGGGAAGATGGTGATCGAGTGGTAGACCACCTTGACCTTGCCCTCGGCCGCCAGGTTCTTGATCGTGGCGCTGCTGGTCTCCTCCAGCGCCTTGCAGGCGGGGCACTGGAAGTCCTCGTAGACGTCCAGCACCGGCTTCTCCACGCCCGCCTTGGCCATCACCATGGAGCCGTCGGCGGCGGGGGTGATGGGCGCCAGCGCCCCGGTGAGCTCCTCGGACTTGCTGCCCTGGGCGGCGAACCACCAGCCGGACCCGACGGCGGCGAGCGCGACGACCGCCACGGTCGTGATCGTCGCGATGCGCTTGAGCCGCTCTTTCTTCTGCTGCTCCTCGCGCTGCGCCTTGATCCGGTCACGCGCCGACTGATCCCGCGCGGCCTTGCCCATCAGTGGTTCTCCTTTTCATAGGGCTTCTCGTCGTCGCCCTCGATGTCGTCGTCATACGGCTTCCGCGCCGAGGTCAGGCCCAGCGCCGAGTCCAGTGCGAACCGTCCCGGCGGCAGCCAGGCGATGACCACGCCGAGCACGAAGAGACCGAAGTCCCGCAAGATGTCGACGAGGTATTCGGGCTCCACGCCGGCCTTGAGCTGGCCGCCACCGCCGAAGCAGCCGCAGTCGATCCGCAGCCCGCGCGCCCACGCCGAGGCGATGCCGATGACGAACGCCAGCATGAGCAGCGCGGAGATGATGCCCGCCACGCGGGTGAGCAGCCCGACAATCAGCAACACCCCTACGACGATCTCCACGATGGGCAGGCCGTAGCCGATCACCGTGGCGAGTGAGTCCGGAAGCAGTTCGTATGCTCTGACCGCCTGCACGGACAGCACCGGCGCGCCGATCTTCCCCCAACCGGCGTAGACCAGCACACCCGCCAGCACCAGCCGCGAGACAGTCGTCACCCAGGGTAGCGCCCAACTCGCCGAGTGCGACCGCGGAAGCACGGGCTTGTCAGAAGTCACGAGCACCATCGTCTCCTATTCCGGGCCCCCGGTTACGGCCGATCTCATTGGAAAGGCACCATCTGGGAGAAACCCCATCACGAGCCAGATAAGCGTCGAATAAATCAACTACCGGGCAGAGAACCGCAGAACTGCCACACCAGAAACGCGCAGGTGGCGGCCTGGCGCAGGCAGATATCCTACGGTGAAGCCGGGCTCCGATCGCGCCGGACGGCCTCTCCATCATTGCGCACGGTGGCGTCCGTCCCCCGGATGACCCTCCTGGGCCCGCGAGCGGGGTCCGCGCGTCGCGGCCGTGGAGCGGGAGGCCGCGCACACGGGCCGGAGACAGGAGCGCGGCCGGAGACAGGAGCGCGGCCGTCCGGCAGGACGGCCGTGGTGCAGGGGCCCGGGGCGCGGCGGCGTGAGGCGTGATCGTTTACGCGGTGTTCCCATTCTGTTCCCATCGGGCCTC
>NZ_JBSFPS010000284.1:0-12918 GCF_053588315.1 Streptosporangium sp. NPDC003464
CCCGGCTGCCCGCGCCGCCGCCCTGGCTGCGCGAGAGCGTGCTGACCGCCGTCGGCACCCGGCACGCGCGCAGGCGCCGGCGCGGGCTGGCCTGGGCCGGAGGGCTGGCGGCGGCGGCCGCGATCGCGGGGGTGACGTTGCTTTCCGGGCTGTCCGGCACGGACAGGCCCACGGTGGCGTACGGATCGGGCGGTATGCGGGTCTCGGCCGAGTTGGACGCCCGCCAGTGGGGCACGGCCGTGGATCTGTCGGTCAGCGGCCTGACCACCGGCCAGCGCTACCTCGTCTGGCTGGAGCACCGCGACGGCAGCCGGATCCCGGCGGGGAGCTTCACCGCGAGGGGCATGGGCCTGACCATGGAGCTGTCGGCGGCCGTGCAGGGCGACGAGGTGGTCGCGCTCGGCCTGAGCACCGTACCCGGTGGCCCGGCCGTGCTCCGCGCGCTGATCAGCCGTTGACGGCCCGCGCCCGATGGGACGCGGGCCGCCGACGGTTCCGCGGTAGACCTTGCAGCGGTGCCGGAACCGGCGGTCCGGG
The DNA here is from genome assembly GCF_053588315.1 of Streptosporangium sp. NPDC003464. Taxonomy (NCBI): domain Bacteria; kingdom Bacillati; phylum Actinomycetota; class Actinomycetes; order Streptosporangiales; family Streptosporangiaceae; genus Streptosporangium; species Streptosporangium sp. NPDC003464. The sequence continues at coordinate 538 of NZ_JBSFPS010000284.1, forward strand.
GTCGAGGAACAGTGGAATCCAAGCCGATGACAAGTAATGATCAGTAGCTTGCCCGGCATGAGGAAGCGATCTTCTGTTCTCGCCGTGTCGGCCGCGGCCGCCGTACTCGCCGCTCCCACCGCCGCGCTGGCCGCGGCGGACTCGCCGGCGGCGGCTCCGGTGGCCGCGTCGGCTTCGATGGCGGCGGCGGCTCCGGTGGCGGCGGCGGCTCCGGGGACCAAAGCCTTCTCCTTCCGGGGGATGAGCCTGAAAATTCCCGCCACTTGGAAGGTGTACGACTACACGGACCGGGTCCTGGTGGCGACCGGTAGCTGCAAGATCCCCGAGCCCTTCGCCCCGAACTGCCGGGGGTTCTGGCTGTACGGCCCGAAGGTGATCGCCTACGGCGCCGAGGGCCGCCGTTACACCGGCGAGAAGCCGTTCGTCCCGGCCGGTGGGGCGCCGGTGGGCTGCCCCTTCGAGTACGGAAGTATCCAGGTGATCGGCAAGGCCACCTCGACGGGCCCGCGCCAGGTCGGGCGCGGGCACAAGGCGGAGTACACCGCCTGGGCCGGCCGGTGCGTGAAGCAGAAGAGCGGCCGGCAGACGGAGAGTTTCACCCAGCGGGAGTGGTTCCTGCCCGAGTCGAAGATCGTCATAGTGGACGTGTGGGACGACCGGCGGCTGCCGGGCCTGCTGAAGAACGCCGTTTGGAGCTGACCTGAGGGCGGCTCGTGATCGAGGCGCTCGGCCGGTAGGGCGGCGCGGCCCTCATCGTTCGGATCTGTCGCAGACCGGATGCCACCTCGACACGCCGAACGGCTCGCAGGAGATCCCGCGAGCGCACAGTCCGCACTCGAAAAGGTCCTAGCCGGAGAACCTCTTCGCGCGGTCCCGGGCCCATTGCGTGGCCTTGGCCGCCTGGTCGCCGGTGACGGGCGCGCCGGGCATCCGGCTCAGGCGCTCCACCTGATCGGCGAAGCGCAGGTGCTCCCGGTGAGCGTGTTCCCGGCAGGCGAGGCAGGTGACGCTCTCCGGACGGGGAGAGGTCATCACATAGGGCACCTGGAGCCCGCAACCGGTGGTGACGACACCCGGCGCGTCGGGCACGAGCCCCAGCGACGACACGATCACATTGCGGAAGGCGGCACCGGCCTGCACCACCTTCTGCTCGACGTGGATGTGCGGATCGGTCTCGCTCATCTGCCCTCACGCCTCCGCCCGAGTCGTCCCGGAATCAGATTAATACGTTTGGTAAAAACACGGCCGGGTCTCCGGCCAGGCCCGCTCCGACGACGGCCTCCTCTCCCCGGATACGGATGATCGCTTCCGGAACCGTCGCCCGCACCTGGTAAGACGGAAGCCCGCACCCCCGCCGTGCTCGCCGCCAACGCCCGGCGGCTGCCCCGGCTGCGCTCGCTGTTCCTCGGCCTCATCGAGCCCGACTATCAGATCTCCTGGATCCAGCAGGGTGACATCACCCCGGTCCTGGAGGCGTTCCCCCTCCTGGAGCGGCTGGACGTGCGAGGCAGCGAGGGCCTGCACCTGCGCCCTGTACGGCATGCCTCCCTCAAGGTTCTGCGGTTCGAGACCGGCGGACCGCCCGGTGAGGTCGTGCGCACGCTCGGGCAGTGCGACCTGCCCGCGCTGGAACATCTTGAGCTGTGGCCCGGCGTCGCCGAGTACGGCGGCGACGCCACAGTGAACGACCTGGAGGGAGTCCTGTCCGGGACGGGCCTGCCCGCGCTGCGAGGATCATGCCGGGGATCGCGGCGGAGCGGGTGTAGACGCTCCAGGGGTTGGCGTGCCGTTTCCAGGCCTCGTCGGTCATGCGGAAGGCCCGGGCGACCGCGGACAGGGGCTTCACGCCGATCTCCGGAAAGGAACGGGTGAGACCCGCGGCTTGCGCCGGTCGGGCACCCGGAGGGTATTGTGTGAACAAAAAATCAGATTGTTCATATGGAGATACTATGCCGCGGCGTTCTCCGAGGAAGAGCGGGCGCGGATCACCGAGCGGTTGCTCGACACCGCCACCCGCCTCTTCTCGACCCAGGGCCTGCGCAAGACGTCACTGGAGGAGCTGACGACCCCTGCGGGCATCGCCAAGTCCTCGATCTACGCCTTCTACGACTCCAAGGAGGACCTCTACTTCGAGGCCATGCTGCGGCAGTACGAGGGGGTGCGGCGGCGCGTGATCGACGAAGGGCTCAACCGCGGCACCGACACCCGCGACCGCCTGCGGCGCTTCCTGCGCGCCACGGTCGCCGAACTCGACACCAACCCGCTCTACCGGCGGCTGATGTCCCACCCCGAGGAGATGGGCGCGGTCGCCGCCAAGCTCACCCCCGAGCGGATGGCCGCCGCCGAGGGCGGCCCGATGGCCGATCTGCTCCAGTTCCTCGGCACCCATCTGGAAGGCGATCCGCAGGTGCTGCTCGGCGTGCTGCGCGCGGTCCTGCTGACCCCGCTGTACGCCGAGCACCTGGACGCCGACGTCTACCCGGCCGTGATGGACCGCCTGATCGACGCTGTCACAGAAGGGCTCACCCCATGCTGAACGACCTGCCGTACCTGTCGGCCGGTGAAGGACCACCCCTGGTTGTCCTGCTCTACACCCCGCAAGCGGCCAACCCGAGAGGCTTGGCACGCTGGTCCACGATGCGGCTGGTGCGACCGTTCACCGAGCATTTCACCGTCTACGTCGTCAACCGCCGGCCTGGGCTGCCACCGGGCACGACGATGACCGACCTCGCCGCCGTCTACGCGCAGGCGATCAGAAGCACCTTCGAGACCCCGGTGAACATGCTGGCCATCTCCACCGGCGGATCCATCGCCCTCCAACTCGCCGCCGACCATCCCGGCCTGGTCGACCGCCTCGTCCTGGCCGGCACGGCCTGCACCCTCGGCCCCGTCGGCAGGCGAGCCCAGCGCGCCTACATCGAGCGCGCACGCCAGGGCAGGCGGCCGAGCCCCGCGCTGGCCGAGGTCGTCACGGGATCGACGACCGGCCGAAGACTGCTCGAAGGCCTGCTGTGGCTGTCCGACAGTGGCCACGAAGACCACACCGACGCCGTCATCGTCCTCGACGCCGAGGACGGCTCCGACCTGAGTGGACGGCTGCGCGACATCAAGGCGGCCACGCTGCTGATCCAGGGCGACAGGGACCTGGTCTACCCGTTGGAACTGGCCCGGCAGACGGTGGAAGGCATCCCGGACGCCCGGCTCGTCGTCTATCCGGGCCGGAGCCACAGCGGCACGTTCACCGACAGACGGTTCGCCCCGGACGCCCTGGCCTTCCTGACGGACAGTTGATCGACGCGCGCGGGGTGTTCCCGGTCGGGTCCGGCGAGGTCATCTCCACCGCCGTCGTCCTGGTGGCCGTCCGCCTCGGCATCAGTGCTGGGATCACCCCTTCGAGCCGGTGAAGGCGATGCCGGCGATGAGCTGACGTTGCATGACGGCAAAGAGAACGATCACCGGCAGTGAGGCCACGACCGACCCGGCGAACAGGATGGGGAAGTTGGTCAGGAACTGGCCGCGCAGCGAGGCGAGGCCGGCCGACAGCGTCATCATCTCCGGGTCGGTATTGACCACCAGGGGCCAGAGCAGGCTGCTCCACGACCACATGACGGTCAGCATGCCGAGCGCCAGCAGGCCGGGTCTGACCAACGGGAGCAGGATGTGCCAGTAGATCTGCAGCGGGCTGGCCCCGTCGATCGAGGCCGCCTCGTCCAGCTCCCTGGGCAACGACAGGAAGAACTGCCGGAGCATGAAGGTGCCGAACGCGCCGAACACGCCCGGCGCTATCAGCGCCTGAAGGGAGTTCAGCCAACCGAGCCCCTGCATGATCTCGTACCGCGGAATGAGGAACAGCTCCCCAGGCACCATCAGCACGGCCAGGAAGAGCAGGAACAAGGCGCCCCTGCCGGGAAAGCGCAGCCGCGCGAAGGCGAACGCGGCCAGCGAGCACAGCAGCAACTGTCCGGCGGTCACGGCGGCGGTGACCACGACCGTATTGAGGAACTGCCTGGCCAGCGGCACCGACCGGAACACGTCGGCGAAGTTCGACCACTGCCAGGAGGGCGTGAACTTCGGCGGCACCCGCAGCGAGTCCGGCAGCGTCTGCAGCGAGACCACGAGCTGCCATGCGAACGGTGCGAGCATCACCAGCGCGCCGGCGGCCAGGAACACATGCGCCGGCCAGGTCCTGGGCTTACTCATAGTGCACCCACTTCTTCTGCAGCCTGAACTGGATCGCGGTCAGCACCAGGATCAGCCCGAGCAGGATGACGGCGATCGCCGCGGCGAGCCCGCGCTGGTTCTGCACGAAGCCCGTCTCGTAGAAGAGGTAGACGATCGTGCGGCTGCCCTCCAGGGCCGGGCTCTTCAGGTCGATCATGAGATAGACGAGGTCGAAGACCTGCAGCGCGTTGATCATCGTGATGACCACGACGAAGAACGTGGTGGGCGTGAGCAACGGCAGCGTGATGCTGAAGAACTGCCGTAACCGCCCGGCTCCGTCGATCTCGGCGGCCTCGTAGTAGTGACGCGGAATGCCTTGCAGGCCGGCCAGGAACAGCACCGCGTTGTAGCCGATCGAGCTCCAGATCCCGACGACCGCGATGGCGTAGATCGCGAAGTCGGGGTCGCCGAGCCAGTACGGCCCGTCGATCCCCAGCGTGCCCAGGACGTGGTTGATCGCCCCGAAGTCGCCGTTGAACAGGTAGCTCCAGGTCAGGCCCACCGCGGCGGGCATCGTGACCACGGGCAGGAAGTAGAGGGTCCGGTAAACGCTCAGCCCGCGCAGCCCCGGCACGTTCAGCAGCGCCGCGACGACGATGGACAGCGGCACGCCCGCCAGCACCAGCACCGAGTAGAGCAGGGTGTTGCCGAGCGCGCCGTACATCTCCTCGTCGGTGAACAGGTCGGCGAAGTTGGCCGTCCCCACCCAGGTGTAGCCGCCGAAGACGCCTGACTCGGTCATGCTGAGATACAGGGTCTGGGCGATGGGCCACAGGTAGAAGACGGCCAGACCCAGCGCCATCGGGGCGATGAGGAGATACCCCCACGCCCACTCGCGCCTGGAGTGCATCGGTTACTCCTTGGCCAGGATCTCGTTCATCTGCGTCGCGATCTCCTTGGCGACGTCGGCCACCGGCCGCTTGCCCGCCCAGGCCTCGGCGAGCAGTTTGTTCTGCACGTCCTGCCACTGCGCGGTGTTCAGTGACACCGGGTACGGCACGCCGTACGGCATCGAAGCGTCGTAGGTCTCCTTCAGGTGGAAGGAGGGGAAGGACTTGAACCAGCCCTCCTGTGTGCCGTCACGGAGTGAGAGGGAGCCGCCGCCGCTGTCGCTGAGGATCCTCTGGGCCTGCTCGGAGGCGACGAACTCGGCGAAGGCCGCCGACTCCTTCGGATGCTCGCTCTTGGCCGAGACGGCGTTGGCCAGGCCGAGCAGGATGACGGCTTCCTTGCCGGGGCCCGCGGGCAGCGGGGCCACGTCGATCCGCTCGCGGATCTCGGGGTTGGCCCAGAAGGTGGGGGCGAACCAGACGCCGCCGTACAGCATGCCGTACTTGCCGGACTGGAAGAGCGTGATGGGGTCGGTGTCGGCGTAGACCTCCGCCACGGGGCCGACCTTGTCCTTGATCATGCCGGTCCAGTACTCCAGGCCCTGGATCGAGGCGGGGTCGTCGAAGCCGCTCTTCTTGCCGTCCTGCGACAGCACGTGGCCGCCCGCCTGGAGCATCGTGGGGTAGAAGGCGCCCTGGTCCCACATGTGGGCGAGGATGCCGAACTGCTTCTTGGACGGGTCGGTCAGCTTCTTGGCCGCGGCCTTGACGTCGTCCCAGGTCCAGTCGGCGGTGGGGTAGGCCACTCCGGCGGCGTCGAAGAGCTTCTTGTCGTACCAGAGCGCCGGGATGCTCACGTTGTGCGGCAGGCCGTACAACTTGCCGTCGTAGCGGTACCCGTCGACGACCGCCGGGGGAAGGCCCTGGGCCTTCGACTCCTCGATCGGGGTGATGATCCCACCCTTGGCGTACATGCGGACGTTGAGGCTGTTCATCCAGAACACGTCGGGCGCGGCACCGCCGGACGCGGCCGTCTGGAGCTTGGTCCAGTACTGGTCCCACGGGGTGATCTCGAGCTTCACCGTGACGTCGGGATTGGCCTGCTGGAAGGCCGAGATGATCTTCTCCGCGCTCGCCTGGTCGTTCTTGTCCCAGATGGCGTAGCTGATCGTGGCCTTCCCTGAGGCTTCCGGCTGGCTGGAGGAACCGCAGCTGGCAGCCATGACGGTGAGGCCGGCGAGGCAGGCAAGGGGTAGGCGGAAACGCACGTCTGTCTCCAGGGGGGTCGGGGGGTGTTCAGGGCCGCAGGTTGGCGGTCCAGTCGGCGAGCTCGCGGTCGATCTCGGCCCTGGTCCGGGGATGGCCGGGAGCGTCAGGGCGTTGCTGCCAGGGGTGCGGGCCGGTGGCCGGGCGATATTCCACACCCAGGGCGTCGAGCCGCTTCTCGTGTACGGCGAGCCGTACGAGAAAGTCCTCGAAGTCGCGCTCGTCGCTCCACATCGCCTCGGCGAAGGCGGCCAGTCGCGGGAAGGCCATGTAGTCGAGGAGCCGGGGCGAGTCGATGTGCTCGGTCCACAGCGCCGCCTGCGCGCCGAGGATCCTGCTCCGCTCCTCCCCGGTGAAGCCGGGGGGGACCGGATCGAAGGCGTGGACAGCGCGCAGGGAGGTCACGCTGCCGATCGGCACCGGCTCCTGCTCGCCCTCCGCCTGGCGGAAATCCAGGTACGTCTCGGCGAACGGGGAGACGACGACGTCGTGGCCGGCTCGCGCGGCCATCGCCGCGCACCTGTCGCCGCGCCAGGCAGCGACGGTGACGCCCAGTGGCAGGCCACCCTCCATGAGTTCGTCCCAGCCGAGCGGCTTGCGCCCGCGCGCCAGCAGGTAGTCGGTGAAGTGCCGCATGAGCCAGCTCTGCAGCTCATCGGCGTCGCGCAGGCCGAGTTCACGGATGCGCTCCTTGGCGGGAACGCTCTCGTTCCACTGGGTCTTGGGGGTCTCGTCGCCGCCGACGCAGACGTACTCACCGGGGAAGAGTTCGAGGACCTCGTCGAGGACATCGGTGAAGAAGGCGATCGTGTCGTCGGAGACGTTGAGCACGTTCTCGCCGACGCCCCACTCGGTGCGCACCTCCAGGGGGACGTCGAGGTTGCCGAGCTCGGGGTAGGCGGCGATGGCGGCCTGGGTGTGGCCGGGAAGGTCGATCTCCGGGACGACCGTGACGGAGCGGTCGGCGGCGTAGGAGACGATCTCCCTGATGTCGTCCTGGCTGTAGAAGCCGCCGTGCGGGCGCCCGTCGAACAGGCGATGCCGCCTGGCGCCCAGCGGGGACTCGCGCCGCCAGGCGCCGATCTCCGTGAGCTTCGGGTACTTCCTGATCTCCAACCGCCAGCCCTGATCGTCCGTCAGGTGCAGATGGAGGACGTTGAGCTTGTGCGCGGCCAGCAGGTCGATGTACCTCAGCAGGTCGTTCTTGGGCAGGAAGTGCCGCGCGACGTCGATGATGCAGCCGCGCCAGCCGTACTTGGGGGCGTCGACGATCTCGGCCGCGGGGATGCTCCAGGTTCTGTCGCCGGTACGGCCGGCGCGGAAGGCGGCCGGGTCGAGCAGCTGGCGAAGGGTCTGCGCCCCGTAGAAGGCGCCTGCCTGGGCCGAGGCCTCGATCAGCACGGACTCCGTCGTGGCGGTGAGCCGATATTCCTCGGGCCCGAGGCCCACGGTGTGGCGGATCTCGACCCCGCCGGGGCCTTCGCGCAGCGGTAGGCCCGTAGCCGGGGTGAGGGCCTGGCGGAGCCACGTCGCGGCGCCGGCCAGCACCGGGTCGGCGGTCAACGGCGTCGCGGCGGTGAAGGTGAACCGCTGTTCTCCGAGTGTGCAGCGGGAAGGCGCCGGGATCGGGGTCACAGTGCCCGCACCGTCCGGGTCGCGCGGGCGCGTTCGGCGGCCCGGACGACGAGGTGCCCGGACAGGGCTTCGGCCGGCGCGGCCCGCCTCGCCGGGTCCGGGTCGGCCACGGCCGCGATCCGCGCCCGGCCGTCGGCAGCCGCCGCCCTGGCGTAGATCCGGCCGCGCGCTCCTGACCCGACGACGGCTGTGGTCACTGTCATTTTCGGACCCCCTTTATTACAGAGTCCATAGATATTCATAGAAACGGCCTTGCCGTCAAGACCTTCTGTGCTGGATGATCCAGCCGGACACCGGCGATATAATTCAGAGACCATTGATAGTGAGGAGCAAGCCCGTGCGGGTCAGCGGTGGGGACCTTCAGTGGCTGCGACAGCAGAACATTCTGAACAGTCTTCGGGCCCTGCGTGAGGCGTGCGCACCACTGACGCTCACCGAGCTGGTCGCGCGGACCGGGCTGTCGCGAGCCTCCGTGGGCGACGTCGTCGCCGAGCTCCAGCAACGTGGCTGGATCGCCGAGGTCGAGCCCGCGCCGGGCACCTTGGGCAGGCCCGCCAAGCGCTACCGTTTCCGCACCGACGCCGGGCACGTGCTGGGCATCGACATGGGAGTTCACAAGGTCCTGGCCGTGGTCACCGACCTCGCGGGCCGGACCGTCGCCAGCGGCCGGGTCGCCGTCGACCGGCACACCGCCCGGCATGAGCGGCTGGAGGCCGCGTGGCGGGCCATCGACGCCGCGCTCGTCGCCTCCGGTCTGGCGGTCTCCGACATGTGGGGCGCCACCGCGGGGAGCACCGGTGTCGTCAACCGGGAAGGGGTGGTCACCCGGGTCAACGACCTCCCCGACTGGCCCGGAGTCGACCTCGCCGGCCATCTCGGGCAGCGGCTGTCCTGCCCGATCACCATCGAGAACGACAGCAAGCTCGCCGCCCTCGCCGAGCAGCGGCTCGGCGTCGCGGCAGGCGTTCGAGACCTTGTCTACCTGCACGTCGGCCGCCGACCCGGCGCTGCGCTCATCCTCGACGGCCGGCTTCACCACGGGTTCAGCGGGGCCACCGGCGAGGTCGGCCTCATGGAGATCACCGGGTGGCGCACCATGGCCGGCCACCTGGAGAGCTGTCCCGCGGCCGCAGGCGCATCACCCCAGGAGGCCGCGCGGCTCGTCTTCGACGCGGCCCGCGCCGGAGACCCCGGAGCTCAGGCTGCCGTCGATGCCTACGCCCGCCACCTCGCCCTCGGCGCCGCCGCCATGGTGCTGACGCTGGATCCTGAGCTGGTCGTCCTGGGCGGTGGTTTCTCCCGCTCGGCCGACGTCCTGCTTCCCGCTCTCAAGCGGGCCCTCGAACCCCACTGCCTGCGCCTTCCCGAAATCCGCCCCTCGACGCTGGGTGAGGAATGCGTCGCCTTGGGCGGAGCCTGCCTGGCGCTGGACCATGTGGACGAGTGGCTCTTCTCGCTGGAAGGGACCATCTCCGGTCCCGCCGCCCCTCAGCGTCTCCCCTGACGCCGCTGCTCTCGAAGGGGCGGCCGAGCAGGATTCACCTTGCTCGGCCGCCCCTCGTCGTCAGGCCTTCTCGTAGGGGATGATCTCGGCGAGGGCGGAGGCGCCGCCGATGCCGTAGTCGGAGCGCAGCCTGACGTACCGGGCCGAGACGCCCTGGAGGCTGACGTCGTTGGGCGCGGTCATGCGGGGCCACTCGACGGCCGTGACGTCCCTGAACGTGGTGCCGTCATCGCTGACCTGCACCATCCCCTTGAGGATGGTGCCGTTCATGTTCGTGCGCAGCTTGGGCTGGAACCGTACGGCCGACAGTTCCCTGACCCGGCCGAGGTCGACGGTGATGGTGTGCGGCTGCGGCGGGACCACAGGGTAGTCGGAGTGGAAGTCGGTGGTGAGCTTGCCGTCGACGGCATTGCGCGGGTCGCCGATGCCGGGTTTGAAGGTGCTGGCGGTGGCCTTGAGCTCGGCGGGCGGGATGCGGCGCCCGACGGGCTCCGTCGGCCAGATGTGGCGTCCCTTACCGGGCTCTTCGGTCACGGGTTCCCGGTCGGGCCCGGTGCCCTTGCCGCGGATCAGGACGTCGGTGATGACGGAGCCGTGGTCGGAGTAGAAGGGGTACTGCGGGTCAAGCGGGGTCTGCTGGTGGCGGGGCAGGCGCCGGACGTCGGCGCGGGAGCCCAGGACGCGGACGTCCTTGCCGCGGGCGAAGACGTAGTCGATGCGGCCGGGGATGGCGCCCATGCCGTGGAAGGGGCTCCACGTGCGGCCGGGGTACATGCCGGCGTCGGCGTTGGCGTAGCGGAAGGTGTCCATGAAGCCGGCGTCGGTGTAAAGCTTGGTGTACGGCCAGGGCAGGACCACACCGCCGTGGCCGGGGGCATTGGCGAACTGCTCGCTCCAGTCCAGGTGCGACTGCGCGTTGAGGTCACCGCCCATGAGCACCGGCGCGTCGTCGTCGCCGATGAAGGACGGGATCGCCTTCTCGAGGATGGCCTTGCCCATGGCGACCCGGCGGAGGTTGTCGCCCTCCAGGATCTGTTCGTCGGTCTTGGTGCGCGGGAGGCCGTGGGTGTTCTGCACCGCCGCGTCGTGGGTGTCGCCGTAGGCCCAGCCGTCGTGCCAGGTCCAAAGGCTGAAGGCGTGGACGTGCTTGCCGTTGGGCAGGCCCAGCCGGGCGCCGCCGATGTTGAAGGAGTCGATGTCGGCGTCGGCGTAGCGAGGGTACACCTTCTCGACCTTGAGCTTGGTGTACAGCCACAGGTTGTCGCCGTTGTGGCTGTAGTCCTCGGGCGTGGTGAGCTGCACGCCCGTGAAACGGTCGCCCTCGGCCCGCCCGGCGTTGAGCCCCTCAAGGATCTTCTGACCGGACCCGTACCCCTCGACCACGAAGAGGATGTCGGGGTTGACCTCGTTCATGTAGTCGATCATCTGGGTGAGGTTCTCGCCGGTGGTCTCCTTACGGTCGAACGTGCCGCCGACGAAGAGGTTCCACGCCATCAGCCGGAGCGGTGAGCCCACGTGCTTCTCCGGCAACGAGGTCACGGAGACGTCGACCGTCACGTCCTTGTCGGGGAGCACGAACGGGCGGCTGCGTACCTGCCCTTCACGGCTGTAGAGGGTGTCTCGCGCCCATACCTGGTCGCCGCTCCTGACCGTGGTGACGAACTCCTCGACGCGGTGGGGCCGTGGTTTGCCGGTGGCGACCACAGTGCAGGTGCTGCCCGGGCCGTTGCCGTCGCAGTCCAGCCGGTAGCTCGGTCTGGTGCCGCGGTCGGCGGCGGCTGCGGTGGTGTTCGTGGCGGCGAGCAGTCCGGTCAGGGCCACGGCGACGGCGAGGGGAGGGGTCAAGAGGCGCATGGCATTCCTCCAAAGCGAGATTTCTGTGGGAGACGGCGCCGAGTAGGCGCGGCTGACGCGACCTCTGCTGGCCGTCACGGCTGGTCGACACATGGTCGCCCATTATTGACAAGCTCCAGAGGAAGTTGTTCCAGGTGCAGGCTCTCCTACCGGGATCATTCCCGCAGGAGTGTCGCACCGCAAGGTCTCCAAGGTGAATATTTATAGAGCCTGCAATAAAGCGCCGGGTTCATGGCCGTCGGCGGCACGGGCCCGCTGATCCTTTCGAACCGCGGACCGATCTGGATCTCCGAGCTGCCCGGAGGCGAAGTGCGGGCCGGCGCGATGATCTGCGAGCGCCCGGCTCCGTCCATAGGATCTGGGACATGAGCACCGTGCCCTGGAACACCAAGGAACTGACCATCGGCGAGCTCTCTGAGCGCAGCGGCGTGCCCGCCTCGGCGCTGCGCTTCTACGAGCGCCAGGGCCTCATCCACAGCCGCCGCACCACCGGAAACCAGCGCCGCTACCACCGCACGACACTGCGCGTGGTCGCCTTCATCCGCGCCTCGCAGAACGTGGGCATCCCGCTGTCGGTGATCGGCGAGGTCCTGGCCATCCTGCCCGAAGGCGCCGCCCCGACCGAGCAGTTCTGGATCCGAGCCTCCGACTGCTGGCGCGAGGAGCTCAACGCCCGTATCGAACGGCTGGAGCGGATGCGCGACCTGTTCACCGAATGCATCGGCTGCGGCTGCCTGTCCTTCGGACAGTGTGCCCTGGTCAACCCCCGCGACCAGCTCGCCGAGAAGGGCAGCGGACCCCACCGCCTCACCTCAGGAGCACCGGCCCGGTAGTGCTTTGTCAGGTGGCGGGGTCTGCGGCCGGCTGTACGGACCGGCACGATCACGGACTGCGAGGTCAAGCTTCAGCGGGCAGGAGGCGAGATCGGTCACGGCGTGGACGCTGACGCCGATCCGGCAGTCGCCGACCTTGCCCAGGGCTTGTTCGTGAATAACTGTCAGAGCTGATCTGCGGGGCAGTCATCGGCGGACGTAATACGATCTTGCAGTTGCTCGAGCGTACGTGCGGGCG